>NZ_QSOO01000018.1:0-106275 GCF_003436255.1 Bacteroides sp. D20
ATTGCTTATTATCCGCACCCAAAAAGTTGCATTTATAAGTTGAACTCAAGAGATATTATTGGGTATTCAAGAGCAATCGACCGCTGGATGCCTTTACTTATCCTATCGGTTGCCCTCAAATCATTTTCCATAAGCAAGCACCGTTATATATCCCTGAACTGAATGTTACACAAGACAAACTGACTATCAGCGGACAAGTTAATTTTTCATCCCATTTGTATGCTGACGGCAATACAGAAATGATAGTGGTTGTATTCCACCCTCACGCTATGAGTATGTTTCTGAACATACCGACTTCACTCTTTTATAATCAAGAAGTGTCCGGTTACAGCCTTGAAAACAAAAGTTTGAATGAACTGGCTACACGAATATTCGACTGTGAGAATAATTCTATTTGCATAAGCTATATAGAAAAATGGCTGGTGTCACAAATTGCCGATAATTTAGCTGATACCACATACAGAATTAAAAGAATAGATGCCGCCATACAGCGAATATATATCACTCCGCAAATCTCTGTAAACGAGTTATCTTCCATTGCCTGCCTGAGCAAAAAGCAGTTTGAGCGGTTGTTTCATTTATTTGTAGGCATCAATCCTAAAGAATATACCCGTATCGTCCGTTTCCAAAAGGCTTTGGCGCAGATGCAGCATCAAGCGGGCAAAGAAATCAATCAGGCACAAATAGCATACGCCAGCGGTTATGCCGACCAGTCGCACTTTATCCGGGAGTTCAAGAAGTTCTGCGGATATACGCCCATGTTTTTGCTGAAAGTATCAAATCCTTATTCCGATTTGTTCACCAATCCCGTATAAATGTCCCGTTTGTTCTATCCGGGGTCAAACGCTTCTCCTACTTTTGCTATCTGATTCATTAAATGAAAATAGCATTAAGTATGAAAGAAGTAAATCCCCAAGAAACCAGCCGGGCATACGCCTTTGAAATGTGGATGAACGCACCCATGCCAATGGTGACGTTCTTTAAGACACTCAACGTGTCACGCCTTGTGAAAATCAGCCGGAAATCGGGCATGAAGTTTAATATGTTGATGTGCTGGTGCATCGGCAAAGCCGCAAGGGACGTGAAAGAATTTTATACGCTGCCCGTTGGCGGTAAACTGATGCAGTACGATACCATTGCAGTAAACACCATTGTAGCTAACAGAAAAGGCGAGGTAAGTTCGTGTGATATTCCTTTCTGTGATGATGTATCTTTGTTTAACCAACACTATCTGCAACTTACCAAACAAGTGGCTGAAAGTTGCGTCAATCACGACTTGACGGAAAGCATGGTTATCGGAACTTCCGCATTGGCACAATATGAAATAGACGGTGCTGTCGGCATGTATAGCGGCATTTTTAATAATCCGTTTCTTATTTGGGGCAAATACAAACGTCGCCTGATGAAAACGACGCTCACCGTTTCTTTCCAGTTCCACCACACGCAAATGGACGGGGCGCACGCTTCCCGCTTTTTGGACGGGATTCAGAGAGCAATTGACAATTTGCAGTATAAGTAAGTTTGCTATAAATGATATACACAGGTTACGATTTTGCAGCTTATTTCAAAAATGACTATTTAGGGTAACTGATTTCGTAACAGATTGAGTAACTTTGCTCTCAATAATAGAAACAGCAATGGAAACAGACATAGAAACCAAATATTGCCAAAGTTGCGGTATGCCATTAGACATTGAGGATATTTCAGAATATGGAACAAATTCTGATGGTACACTCAATCAGGAATTTTGTTCTTGTTGTTTGAACTCCGGCAAATATCTTTTTAATTTCTCAATGGAGTACCTTATTTATCTTTGGGGACTTTTCCCCGATTCTTATAATCAAATTGCTGGTACGAATTACAAAAGCGAGGAATTGAGAAATGTGTTATCCGACAGGTTACCCAATCTAAAGCGGTGGAAGCAAAAGATAAACACTGCCCATATACACTATGACCTTATAATGAATGTTCAAGAATATATCAACAGGCATTTATTTGAGGACTTAAATTGTGACAATTTATCTCATGTAGCTTGTATGTCTATGTATCACTTCCGAAGAGTATTCAAAGATGTTGTTGGAGAGAATGTCGGTGATTATATTCAGCGGCTAAGGTTAGAATATATTGCTTTCAAACTTATTTCAACGAATACAAGGGTATCGGAACTACTTGAACAGATAAATTTTCAAAATAAACATACTTTATCAAGGGCATTTAAGAAGCATTTTCAGATGTCTATTCCTGCTTTCAGAAAAGCATATTCAAATGTTGCTTATGAAAACAAGATTATAAAACAACTGGAGTATTCAATAAAGAGGATTAAAGAAATTAAAGTTGCATATTTGAAATTTGAGCGAACACATAGAAATAAGCAAGCATATTCTACTTTATGGAAGCAAATAATGGAATTTGCCAAGAAATACAATCTGACAGATAAAGGCTTCAAATACGTTAGTATCAGTTTGGATAGCCTTGATATTACGGAAATAGATAAATGCCGATTTTTGATTGGTATAACTGTTCCCTATTCAATGGAAATTCCTAAAGGTTTCAGTGTTCTAAACATACAAACAGGTCTATATTCGGTATTCAATATAAAAGGAAGATACCATGAATTAAATAAAATTTATCGGGATATTTATCTTGATTGGTTGCCTAATAGCAAGTATCGTTTAAGAGAACAAATGACTTTTGAAATATATACCAATACTCCCGATAAAGCGAGCATGGAAGAATTGGTAACGGAAATCTATTTACCTATTGAAGTAAAACAAAAGATAAAATGAAAGACGAAATAATTCATTTTTTAAAAGAGAACATCATTGGTAAAACATTGCTTACTTGTGCAGTCTATAAATTAGAGAACGGAAATTTAGAAGGCGTATATAACGACAAAATGACATTCTCAAATTTGGTGACAACGGAAAACGGTTTCAAGTTCGACATGACAACTGTTACCCAAGAATTGGTTTACAATTTGGATGATAAAGGAGCAAGAACCACCATAGCCAAAGATTATACAGGAACGAGTGTGTTTTGCTATGAATTGGCAATGCGAAAAAGCACAAAGCAAATCACAGGTTATATGCGCTGTGTTTCAACAACAGTTCAAGATTCCACAATGGAAGCCGTAGTTTGTGGAATATTTGATGTGACTTTTGACGGGAAAGAACTGAAATGGCAAGAAAATCAGTTGTTATATAGAGATAATCCCATAGGAGAAGATAAATATAAACCTGTCGCTTTCAATTCTAAAGTTCGTTTTTATCTTGATAACGGGAAAGTCGTATTTGAATATTTGCCAACGCTTTGGGATATATCCCCTGACACATTGGAAAAAAGGTTGTCTAAAGATGATTATCCTCCTTATATATCAAAAGAACAGTGACTGAATGAAAAAGAAGTAAAATCGAATAATAGCATAATGAAATAAGCTACTTATACGATGAAAAAGGTAGTAGATAAGATATTAGAGCAAGTAGAGGCTGATATTTCTGAAATCGACCTCTACGGCTATGATATTATCGAAACCTCTCTTTCAATGGTACATAAGCTGCAAACGGTTCTTGATGAATTGAGGGGAAAAATACAAACCTATATATTTCCAACCAAAGAGGATGAAATCTTATTTTTCAAGACACAGAAACCGGAAATACTTGGTCGGTTGCTATTCTTCTATAAAATATATAAGATTGAAACACAATGCCCTAATGGTAGCGATGAAGTGATTAGAAATTATATCAATCGGGAACTGGATAATCTGACTTATTTCTTCAATCGTAATTTGGACTTTTACCAATATTACCGTTCACACTCCACTGTGTATGATGAATATTATTTTGTTCGTGGAAAAGCAGATTTGCGGTTATGTACCGATAGCGCACAGTTTGATAAAGACCCTAATTTCTCAACCGGATATGACTATAAAGTAGCAAAGATTATCGCCAATGAAATGCTGCGCATTTATTTGAATAAGCGATTGGTGAAACTGGTAACGAATAATCAGATAGAAGATAACCTACAAAGATGCTTCAAATACCCGTTTCGCTTCACAGGCAAAAAGTCATATCTTATCGAACTGGGATATTCTCTTGTATCTTCGGGTGACATAAACAATGGCAACGTGGAGATAAAAGAAATGATGAATTTCCTTAGCACGATATTCCACATTGATTTAGGGGATTATTACGCTTCATACATAGCCATGAAAGAGAGAAAAGACCGGACGGCATATCTTCATCATCTGATAGATAATCTTGTTAAGCGGATGAATGAGGATGATATGAAGTGTTAGTAAGAATTTAATTGATAATCCGATAGTATAAGTTCAGGGAAAAACGCTATCTTTGCAGAACTAACAGAAAAAGAAATAGTTGTTCAACAATATGAAATGGCAGTTGTGCATATAGCTACGCCCAACGAATAGCACTTCCAATTATTGCTATTCAGCAATAGACAGGCTTATGTTTTAAGTTTGCCTGTTATTGTCTTGTCATTATCATTATCCCTTATTATAATCTATAAGATTGTCGTGCTGCTTAAAGCGGCAGGATATATTGTATCATATTGGTTTGAACAAATGAATTATACCTATAAGAAAATCTGGCTCATCGTTTTTCCTGTAATGATGAGCATCCTTATCGAACAACTGATAAATATTACCGATGCTTTGTTTTTAGGGCATGTGGGTGATGTGGAACTGGGCGCATCTGCCCTTGCCGGAATATGGTTCTTGGCAATTTATATGCTCGGCTTCGGGTTCAGTTTGGGGTTGCAAGTGGTAATTGCCCGTCGTAACGGAGAACAGCGGTATGCAGAAACGGGAAAAACGTTCTTTCAGGGATTGCTTTTTTTGTTGATGCTGGCTGTACTCCTCTGTCTGCTGTCCAAGATATTTTCTCCCGTTCTGTTTAAACATCTGATAACTTCGGATGATGTTTATAATGCGGTTATCTGCTATTTGGATTGGCGTATTTGGGGATTGTTGTTCTCTTTCCCGTTCCTTGCCTTACGCTCGTTTTTGGTCGGTATCACACAGACAAAATCCCTGAACATGGCGGCTTTCACTGCCGTACTGGTGAATATTCCGCTGAACTGGCTCCTGATATTCGGCTTCGATATGGGTATATCGGGGGCGGCTATCGCATCTTCATTTGCCGAAATGTGTTCGCTGGCTGTATTGGCTGCATATATGTTTCGGCACATTGATAAAAAAGCGTATGGCTTATACTGGCGTATTGATATAACGATATTGAAAGAGGTATTTTCTATCTCGGTATGGAGTATGCTCCAGTTCTTTACAAGTGTAGCCATTTGGTTTCTGTTCTTCGTGGCTATCGAACGTTTGGGAGAAACGGAATTGGCTGTATCGAACATTGTAAGAAGTGTTTCCGCACTGTTTTCCGTTATCGTCAATGCATTGGCAGGTGTCACCGGTTCTTTGGTGAGTAATCTGATTGGAGCAGGTGAAAAGAAACAAGTTTTTCCGCTTTGCCATAAGATTATCCGTTTAGGATATGCGACAGGCATTCCATTAATTGCTTTTGCGTTGTTCTTTCACCAGCACATTATAGGGGCTTATACGGAAAATCCCGCTATCGTACAGCTTGCATGGCCGCCTTTTCTTGTCATGCTATTGAATTACTTCTTTGCACTACCCGGTTACGTCTATCTGAATGCAGCAACAGGAACGGGAGCAACACGGACGGTATTCATTTTTCAGGTGATAACTACGATTGCTTATCTGTTCTGCTTATGGGGATTAGATTATCGTAATGTCCCGTTAGCGGCATATTGGGCAGTGGAATACTTATATGTGATACTGCTTGGTACACAATCCGTCATTTATCTTAAATATAAACAATACTAAGAACTGAAAGTTATGATGAACAAGATATATCCCCGTAAAGGTGACACGCAAACCGTTTATTTGAACGCTGTCGTAAAAGACCCGTCTATCAAAATAGGCGACTATACCATTTACAATGATTTTGTTTCAGACCCGTGTCTGTTTGAGCAAAACAATGTGTTGTATCACTATCCGATTAACCACGAACGGCTGATAATCGGAAAGTTTTGTTCTATTGCCTGTGGAGCAAAATTTCTGTTCAACTGCGCCAATCATACCCTAAAATCTTTATCCACTTACACGTTTCCGCTATTTTATGAAGATTGGGAATTGGATAAGATAAATGTGGCTTCCGCTTGGGACAACAAAGGCGACATCGTAATAGGCAATGACGTATGGATAGGCTATGAAGCCGTTATTATGGCTGGTGTCCATATCGGTGACGGTGCTATTGTTGGTACAAGGGCGGTTGTGACGAAAGATGTTCCGCCCTATACCATTGTAGGTGGTATCCCCGCAAAGGAGATACGAAAACGGTTCAGTCCTGATATAATAGAACAGATGCAGACTTTGAAATGGTGGGACTGGTCGGTAGATAAGATACGAGAATTTTTACCTTATCTGATGAATGGCGATTTAGAAAAAATAGTGGCAATGAAAAATAGGTAGCTATGAGAACAATAGCGGAAGAAATGTTGTCCCGGATAAATGCTGAAATAAAATTGCTCAATTATGACAATGATATTACAGCAGATGATGCTTTGCACATGGTAAAGTTCATTACTCCGCTATACAGCCAATTAAGAAAACTTGTATCAGACTATGTATTTCCAACAAATGAAGACGAAATTCTCTTTTTCAAGGAAATCAAGCCTAATATCCTCGACAAATATCTGTATTTCAGTAAGGTTTACAGTATCGAAATGAAATGTCCCATTGGTAACAATGAGATTATCAAAGAATATTTGAACCAAGAATTAGAGGAATTAACTCGTTTCTTCCGTGACAATTTGGATTTTTACCAATACTATCGGTCAAAATCCACTTATATGGATAACTTGTATTTCGTTCGCAAGAAAACGGATATTCAGTTATTGCTTGACAGTTTCCAATATGACCGTGACCCGTTGTTTTCAACGGAATACGATTATAAGATTGCGAAGATATTATGTAACGAAATGTTGCGCATATATTTAAATCAACGGTTGGTAAAACTTGGGAATACGAATCAGTTAGAACACAAGCTGCAACAACTGGATAAGTATATTTTCCGCTTTACAGGCAAAAAGGCATATCTTATTGAATTGGGATATTCTCTTGTATCTTCGGGCGACATAAACAATGGCAATGTGGAGATAAAAGAAATGATGAATTTCCTTAGCACAATATTCCACATTGATTTAGGGGATTATTACGCTTCATATATAGCCATGAAAGAGAGAAAAGACCGGACGGCATACCTTCATCATCTGATAGAAAGCCTTGTTAAGCGGATGAATGAAAATGATATGAAATAAATTCCTGTATTCCAGTATGTAGAAGTACCATGTTCCCCCCAACATGGTACTTTCTTTTTATGGTGAAATCTACTTTGAAAAATGACATTTCGGGGAACTTTTACGCCAATATTCCCCTAAAATAGTCTGAAAAAAGTAATACCATGATAGATATAACCATGACTTTTAGGTTATTTCTTCTCCCGAACTTTGCGGCAAATCAATAAGTTAGCAATATGGAGATTATAACATTTGAGTCAAAAGCCTATAAGGAACTTGACAACAAGATTACCGCCATAGCAGACTACATTTTCAATCACTTGGACGAAAACAAGACTGATGAAGATGAAATTTGGGTGGATAGTTACGAAGTCTGCACGTTCCTGAAAATCAGTGACCGTACTTTACAACGCCTACGGGCGGCAGGAATGATTTCTTACTCCGACATCAAGGGGCATTACTTTTACAAGATTAAGGAAGTAAAGCGAATGTTGGAAGAACGCCTGATTAAGCGTGATAAGGAGTGTATAAATGAACTGATAAACAATCATCAGAAATATGTTAAGGAAAGAAGAAATTCTAAGCAGAACAAATAACGGTCTGCTTGTTTTCAAACATTACTTACCCGGTGACTGGCGTATTGGCAGGCACTTTCTTAATCCTCTTTATCAGGATAAGAAAGCATCCTGTAATATCTACTTCGACCGCCATAGCGGTATGTACAAGATGAAAGACTTCGGTAACGACAATTATAGCGGCGATTGTTTTTTCTTCGTGGGGCAGTTAAAGGGGCTGGACTGTAATCAGGCGGCTGACTTCGTGGAGATACTGGAAATCATCGACCGGGATTTGGGCTTGGGGCTGGCTTCCGGCACTCCGGTTTCCATGTCCCCGGCAACCGTCTGCCGGGGAGTGCCGGACAAAACCGAAGAAACACCCGAAAAGCCCGTCAAGCCCTATCAGTTCCGGGAACAGAAGTTTCCGCTTGCCGAACTGGTGTACTGGCAACAATATGGCATCACGTCCGAACTGCTGGAGCGTTACAAGGTCTGTTCGCTACGGGAGTACCACAGCGAAACGGCAGAGGGGAAACCGTACACCTACACTTCATCAATGGCAGAACCCATGTACGGCTATAAAGGCAAACAGCACATCAAGCTGTACCGCCCGTTCTCCACGCCCCGCTTCCTCTACGGCGGCAGTTTCGGCGAAAACTACTGTTTCGGACTGGAACAACTGCCCGCCAAAGGCGATACGCTCTTTATCACGGGTGGCGAGAAAGACGTACTTTCACTGGCGGCGCATGGTTTTCACGCTATCTGCTTCAACAGCGAAACGGTGACGATACCACCCACGCTGGTTTATAGGCTGACATTCCGCTTCAAACACATCGTCCTGCTCTTTGACATGGACAAGACGGGCAGGGAAAGCTCACGCAAGCAGGAAAAACTATTGGAAGAATTTGGCGTGAAACGCCTACTGCTCCCGCTTCCGGGAACGAAAGAGGAAAAGGACATATCCGACTACTTCAAAGCCGGGAACACCCGTGAAGATTTCCTGAAACTGTTTATCGAATTTTTAGACAACCTGTATAGCGACACATTGATTATGCTTAAATCGTGCGAGATAGATTTCAACAACCCGCCCGCCAAAGCGCAAGAGATTATTTCGGCGGGTGACGTTCCGTTAGGAACACAAGGCAACCTGTTCGGCATCACCGGGGGCGAGGGAACGGGAAAGAGCAATTATGTAGCCGCAATCGTGGCGGGCTGCATCTGCCCGACTGGTGCGGAAGTAGATACGCTGGGCATACAGATAACCGCCAACGGCAGGCACAAGGCGGTCTTGCTCTATGACACCGAACAGTCGGAAGTGCAACTGTTCAAGAATGTAAGCAACCTGCTGGCACGTGCCAAACAGCCGGACAAACCCGATGAACTGAAAGCGTTCTGCCTGACGGGTATGTCACGCAAGGAACGCCTGAACGCCATTGTGCAGAGCATGGACAAGTTCTACTACCAGTACGGCGGCATCCAGTTGGTCGTCATTGACGGCATCGCCGACCTTGTTAAGAGTGCCAACGATGAAGCGGAAAGCGTGGCGGTAATAGATGAACTTTATCGGCTGGCTGGCATCTACAACACCTGTATTCTTTGTGTGCTGCACTTCGTACCGAACGGTTTAAAGTTGCGGGGACATTTGGGCAGTGAGTTGCAGCGCAAGGCGGCTACTATTCTTTCGATAGAGAAAGACGAAGAACCTACCCAATCGGTCGTGAAAGCACTGAAAGTGCGTGACGGTAGCCCGCTGGACGTTCCTCTGATGCTCTTTGCATGGGACAAGAAAGCCGGGATGCACGTTTACAAGGGAGAGAAACCCCGTGAGGAAAAAGAGAAGCGCAAGGAAAGGGAACTGGTAGGCGTTGCCCGTGACATTTTCGGGCGACAGACACATATCACTTATATAGACCTTTGCGAACAGTTGCAGCAGGTCTTGGATGTCAAGGAACGCACCGCAAAGAGTTATATCCGCTTTATGCGTGAACGGGAGATTATCATTAAAGACCCGGTGAACCAAAGCTATTTTATGATAGGTCTTATTTAATCCGGTAGCCTTATGTATATAGATAAAGAAAATTTTGTGGCTTGGATGGAGCGTATCATGGATAGGCTCGATATGCAGGACAAAAAGATAGACCGTCTGTTAAGCGGTCACAATTACCTGAACGGTGAAAAACTCCTTGACAATCAGGATTTGTGCTTTATGCTGAAAGTGAGTACCAAAACCTTGCAACGTTACCGGAAGAAAGGAATACTGCCTTACTTGACGTTAGACGGAAAATATTTCTACCGTGCAAGTGACATACACAAGTTAATCCGTGAACGCATGGATTGAGTGATAATCAATATCATATATTTTCTTCTTTAAAATCCTGTCTTGTTATGATAATAAGGCAGGATTTCTATTATTTGCAAGGTTATTTCGGTGATTTTCGCTACTTTTGCAAAAGTAACATAAGAGAATAACGGCGATTGAACAGTTTCGGCTGCAATATCGTCATTATATATAACATATTCGTTCGCCGAATATCTCACTACGAAAACTGGCACTTTTCAAAAGAAACGGGATTTTCAGCGCAATGTCTATGCTATGCTTTGTCATAGCGTGGACTTGCCTGTTTCGTTTCTTTGGGTATGCCAGTACCTCGTAGTGGAGCAGTGTAAGTTCACGCTTCTTTTTTGAGGTATCAACGAATAGGTTGAAAAAGATTATCAACTGTTTAATACCTGATAGGATGAAACAAATTAAAGCGCATATCGCCGTATCTCTTGACGGACATACAGCCACCTTAGATAAGGAACTGGATTGGTTACCCGATGAAGTAAAAACTATCGTTGGCAAATACTATTTGGATGCAGATTGCCTGCTTATGGGGGCGAACACCTACAACTACATCTTTGAACACTGGGGCGGGTGGCCGCACAAAAGCAAACGGTCTTTTGTGGTGTCACACTACGACACCAACGTAACGCCGGACTGCGGCGTGGAGTTCCTGACCGAAGAACCGCTGCAAAGGGTCTATGAACTGAAACAGGAAACCGCCATGCTGGTGGTGGGCGGCGGCAAGCTGCTTACATCATTGATTAAAGCCGGGTTGCTGGACAGCCTGACAATATACACCGTCCCGGTCATGGCGGGCAAAGGCATCGGCTTTATCGGGGAAACATTCGGTTCACATTGGAAACTCTCGGAAAGCAGGGTGCTGGATAACGGGGTGGTCTGTTCGACCTACCTGTTTGGCGGGAGCGTATAAAAAATGCGCCCGGTTCCCGCCGGGCGCAACCACTAAAATTTCAATTATTATAAGTTGCAAAACCTATCACAATGAAATTTCAGCGGCAAAGATAGGCTATTTCTTCGGTTTCGCTTTCTTTTCGGGGAATGAAAAACCGACATTGAACTGTTCGTCCAGTACCAGCGAAGCATCGAAAGCCTTGCCGTTCTTGCCCTTGAAGCCCTTGATTAGCCCGGTCTTGCGTTTCGTCACCAGCTCGACAATCTGCTTGTCAGAAAGCTGCTTGTCGCACTTGTTGCGGAATATGGTTAGCGTGCAGTCCACGTTGGAACACTTCGCCACTTTCGGGTAGAACAGGATGCGCCCGTTATTGCATTTGGGGCAGGGACAGGTTTCACCAGTAGCGACAGATAGCTGCACCGATAGCAGTTCTGTGGTGATTTGCGTTGCGTACACCTCGATACCCTTTCGGAACGTGTCGGCATCCATACTGCCCGCTTCTATCTTGGAAAGGGCGGTTTCCCACATACCCGTCATTTCGACATCGGCAATCTTCTTGTCCCTGACTATCTTGTAAACGGCAAGCCCCTTGTCTGTAGGCACAAGGTTCTTCTTCTCACGCACGATGTACTGGCGGGTGAACAGCGTTTCGATAATCGCCGCACGGGTGGCGGGCGTGCCTATCCCGGCATCTTTCAGGCTGGCTTTCAGCTCGGCATCTTCCAGTTCCTTTCCGGCGTTCTCCATTGCGGCAAGCAGGCTGCTTTCAGTGTGCAGCGGTTTCGGCTTGGTCTGCTTCTCCAACAGTTCCACGTTGGAAATCGGCAGGCTTTCGCCCTCTTGAAGCGGCGGCAGGCTGGCGGCTTCTTCGTCCCCGCCCGTTTCCTGCTCGCCGAACACGGCACGCCAGCCTGCTACTTTCATCACAGACCCTTTCACCGTGAAGTCGGTATCTCCAGCCGACAATATGGCGGTGGTAACGTCTTTCACGCACTTGCCCGAAAAGGCTTCCAGCATACGCCCGGCTACCAGCTCGTAAACCGCCCGCTCGTCTTTGGAAAGTTCGCCGGGCAGGTTCTCGGTAACGATTAAGGCGTGGTGGTCGGTCACTTTGCCGTCATTCACGCTACGGCGGTTCAGGGGTGTGCCGTCCAGCCCGGCGGCATACCCGGCAAAGCGGGGGTATTGCCCTAACAGGGCGACACGCTCCGGCATTTCATCGAAAACGTCCTCCGATATATAGCGGCTTCCGGTTCTCGGATAGGACATCACTTTCTTTTCATACAGGCTTTGCGCTATGGAAAGCGTCTTGTCAGCCGAAAAGTTCAGTTTCGTGTTCGCTTCCTTTTGCAGCGTGGTAAGGTCGTACAGAAGCGGCGGTTCTTGGTTGGCTTCTTTCCTCTCAACGGATTTCACGGCAAGTTGTCCGGCATCCTTAACCCGTTGCAGGGCGGCTATGGCTTCGGGCTGCTGTTCCCACTTGGCGGTCGTTTGGGCGGTGAAACTTATTCCCCCGCTGGCGGTCGCCGCTTTGAGTTGCCAAAATTTGGCGGGTACGAAATGCTTGTTCTCCAAATAGCGGCTGCATATCATCATGAGCGTGGGTGTCTGTACCCTGCCCAGCGAGAACACGCCCTGCCCGGCGGCTACGCTCAACGCTTGGGTGGCGTTTATCCCTATCAGCCAGTCCGCTTCGCTGCGGGATTTGGCAGAGAGGTAGAGGTTATCGTAACATTCTCCCGGCTGCAAGTTATCCAGCCCCTCACGGATTGCCTTGTCGGTAAGGCTGCTTATCCACAGGCGCACAAATGGTTTTCGGCAGTTCAGGTAATGGAAGATGTAGCGGAAGATTAACTCACCCTCACGCCCGGCATCGGTGGCGACAATAATCCGGTCGCACTTGTCGAACACTTCCTTTATCACTTTCAACTGTTTCAGAACGCTGGGGTCTGCCTTATAACCTTTCTCTGCTTTCACCTGACGGGGGATTAATTGGAAATCGGGCGGCAGTATGGGCAGGCTCTCCCTGCGGAAGTTCGCCACGCCATAGGCTTCCGGCATGGCAAGCTGGATTAAGTGGCCGAACGCCCATGTCACCATATACCCGTTGCCGGAAAGATAACCGTCATTACGCTGGGTCGCACCGATGATGCGGGCGATGTCTTTTGCCACACTGGGCTTTTCTGCTATCAATGCAATCATATTGTTTCTTTTTTATGGTTTGTTATTGGCTTGATTTGCCGTAAAATTTTACGGTCATAATAAATATGGTAGCCGCCCACGTAATACTGGCGGTTGTGCCTGTCTATTTCTTTCCAATCAGTTTTTAAAGAAAGGACTATGAAGAAAATCAGGACGACAAGCGGAATAGCTATAATATAGATTAGCTGCATACCTTTATAATTTCATTCCTTTGGACTTCTTGGGCTTGTCCGCTTTCAGGCTATTGTCCTGCTTCTCTTTTTGCTTGGCGGTGGGCTTGTCCTGACCCTGTTTCAACGGTTCTTTGCCTTGTTTGGTGGCTTCGTTGGTCTTGCCCTCCGAATTGACCGCTACCTGCGTCCGGCTCTCGGCGGCGGGGGTAACGTCTTTCGGCTGTACCTTGTCGGGGGATTTGCCCTGTGCGCCAGGCTGCACATGACCGTTGAACTCAACGCCCTTGCCGTCCTTTAACCCGGCTACCTGCTGCGCTACGGGCTGTTGTCCCTGCTGCAAGAACTGGACGGCAGACCTCGGCAGGAACTCCAAGCCACGCTCCACCGCACTGACCTGTAAATAGGCACTGCGCTTCGTGCCGTCCCTGAATTGCAGGTTTTCCATTTTCACCGCTTGCCCGGTTTCAAAAGCGGCTTTCTGTTCCGGGCTGACTTGCACGTTACAGATTGTATCAGGGCATTTCCACTTGTCAGCCCGCATATACTCCAGTTCGTGCGTGTACCTGTCCCGACTGACGAACACGGGGATTTGCTCGCCGCTTTTCGGGTCTTTGATTTCAGCAATGCCGCCCAAGTTGCCCGTGCCTTGCAAGTTGCCCTGTTCCTGTTTGGTGAACTCGTGTTCATGGAAGGGACGTTGCAACAGTTTCTTGTCCTGTTGCACGCCGTGCAGCTTGGGTACTACCGTGCCGTCCTTAGCCTGATAGAAAGACAGCTTGACATCGGTAGGTTTGAGGTAAAAACCGCCCACCGTCCCCGAAACGGTGTAGGTGTTGCGGGACTTGTAGCCACGCATCACCCGGTCGAAGTCCTTTGTGTTTTTCAGTGTGTCGGCGGTAATACCGACTTTTTTCAGGTTCTCCCAGTCGATTTTTGCCGGGTCGAAGCGGTAGCCCTGCTTGAACTCGTGGAAGTCGGGCTTTGGAACTCGTAACATTTCAACCCGCTTGTCACCCTCCGGTGTAGGGTTGCGGTGGTTGTCCTCGATTGCCTTTGCGTTCTGCTCCACTTCGGAAGCCTTGACGTTGAAAAGGTCCAGCCCGGAAGTGTCCTGAAACTTGCGAAAGAAATTGGAAATGAAGTTGCTGAACACATCGCTGTTCTTGTCCACCTGCATGAACTCGCCGCCCTGTGTCGGCGGTACGGTCTGCAAATTGCCCTCCTTGTCGATACCCTTAACGGCACTCACCTTGCCCTGCTGTTTATCCAAGACCAGCAGCACGTCTTTTTCCTGCCCCTCTGCGGGCGGGGTCATTCTGTTTGCCATAAATAATTGGAATTTTAGTGGTTACGGGAATAGTCCCGCCCAAAGGTAGCGACTAAATATGCTATATTTGGACGGGCGACAAGGGCTGTCCGAATTTGTCCTGAACTGTCCCGATTTGTCCGGGTGGGATGAAAATATCCAACCAACAGTTGGAGAAATAAAAACATCTTCGGCAAAATATTTGTTATGTTTTTGCAGGTGATTACATAATATACTATCTTTGCAGTATAGAAACAAAGTACATAAATATGGCTTCATTCAGGAAAGAGATACTTGGGCAGATTGAACGGATAGATACCGGGCGTATATTCACGTTCCGGGATTTGTCGTTTGAAACGGAAAAGACCGCCAATGTTGCGGTGCTGCTCTCCGAACAGAGCCGCAAAGGGGTACTGGTACGGGTTGAAAAAGGTGCGTACTACCGCCCCAAGAAATCGGTCTTAGGATTGGGGAAGCTGCCCGTCTATCAGGATGAACAGTTTCGTTATCTTACCGAAAAACTGAACGGCTATATCACGGGGGCTTACGTCTATAATAAAATGGGGCTGACCGAACAGGTCGCCACAACCATAACGATAGCCACTCCAAAACCGGTTCGCCGTTTCCGTTTCAAGAACTTGGATATAGAGTGCGTGAAAGCCTACTGCATGGACTATCCGGATGAAAGCCTTGTCCCGTACTTGCGGCTGCTCGATGCGATAAAGGACATGAAGCGCATACCCGGAACAACCGGACAGGACATCTACAACCGGGTCAAAAGCCAATATTTCAACGGGTACAGCCTGCCGGAACTGGAAAAAATCGTATCTTTGGCGAAAAGTTACCCGCCACGTGTCAGAAAGGTGGTGGCAGACATACTGGGCGACATCAGACAAACCGTATTGCAAACGGAAATGGCAAAGACCATTCTTCCCACGACACGGTTCAACTTGGATTATAAAACGGCATAGGACAGAAATATGAATTTACATTCGGACAAGGAAGCGTTCAAGGAAATCATCGCACTGGCGGCTGAACATTTCGGCTACGAGCAGTCGCACGTGGAAAAGGATTACTGGGTATCGAAGATACTGCGGGATATTTCCATGTCCGAATATGCGGATAAGACCTACTTCAAAGGCGGAACTTCACTTTCCAAAGCCTACGGGCTGATAGAACGTTTCTCGGAAGATTTGGACTTGTTCGTGTTTACGGGTGACAAAGGTGCGTCCAAGCAGGCGGAAAAGACATTGAACAAGAAACTTTCCAAACACATAGCCGAACTCAATAGTGACATATACAAAGAAGATTTGTCGGAAACAGGCGGTAATTACCGCAAACTGTATTTCTCGTATGACAATGTATTTCAAGGCGTTGGGCTTAAAGAGCATTTGGAAGTAGAGATAAAATCTTGTGACCTGCCGGACAAAAAACTGATGTTCTATCCGGCGGACAAACGGGTTATCAAACCAATTGTGACCTCCTTTCTTGAAAGCATCGGGCAAGATGAACTGATAAGCACCTACGGGCTGGAAAGTTTTGAAACGCAGTGTATCAATCCCCGAAAGACTATCTGCGACAAGGTTTCAAGGCTGGTAAAGCTGTCTTACAATGAGGATGCAACCGCACTATTGGCAAAGCATATCCGTGATGTTTACGACTTGTCGGCACTCTACCACAATCAGGAATATAACGATTACCTACATTCGGAAGATTTCTTGGATGCCATGTACCGGGTGACGATAGAGGACGGACTAAATAAAAATTCCCGTTCGCACTTGTCGCTGGCTGATGCACCGATATTCAAGGATTCCGAAACGGTCATGGCGTTGCCCGAAGTAACTACGGCGTACACTACCGATTTGAAGAAACTGACTTTCGACAAAAGCAAGATGCCGCCGATAGGCAAGGCTGTGGAAGCATTGAAGAAGCTGCACGAAATATTAGTGCGTTTTGAAGCCTACCGCACCAAAAAGCAGAATGAAGAACAACCGTAAAGCTACATCGGCTGTTCTTCACTCCATACATTATTTATTATATACAGCTATTCTTCCTCCTTAATCAAGTGGCATAGCTCCGGGTCGTTCTTAATCCGGGTTATCTCGTCCTCGACAATCTGCCGGACTTCCTGACGGATGCGGTCATAGTTGGCTTGTATCTCCTCCTGCATCCGGTCGTTGCCGTCCATGTCGGTAAAGTCGATTATCTGCGGCAACTTCACGTAACGGGCGGTTTCCCGCTTCACCTTTTCATTGTCCACCACGATTTCACAGTGGAAAATCTTCTGCTCTATCCGTTCATCGAAGTTGTCCGCCACAGCACCCACGAACATACCTTGCGTGAGGTTGGATATTTTGCTGGCGGGTATCAGGCTGTCCATTTGGGTGCTTATCGAGGTGGATTTTTCCCGTTGGTTTATCGTCATGCTCTGCCGTTTCTGCAACACCTTACCGAAACGCTCGGAAAGGATTTTCGCCGTTTCACCGACCACCTGACCGCTGAACACGTTACCCACCGTATTTTGGATAACCCGGCTTTCCTTGTCCCCGTAATCACGGGTAAGCTGGCTGTAATCCTGAAAGCCTAACAGAACCGCAACCTTGTTGCTTCGGGCGGTGGCAATCAAATTATCCAACCCACGAAAATATATGGTCGGTAATTCATCTATTATCACCGAACTTTTAAGCTGTCCTTTCTTGTTTATCAGCTTCACGATACGGGAATTATATAGTCCCAGTGCCGCCGAGTAGATATTCTGACGGTCGGGATTGTTGCCGACAACCAGTATTTTAGGTTCTTTCGGGTTGTTGATGTCCAGCGAGAAATCATCGCCCGTCATTACCCAGTAAAGGGCGGGTGAAATCATCCTTGAAAGCGGGATTTTCGCACTGGCAATCTGCCCCTGCAACTGCTCTTGTGCATCTGATTCCCAAGCATCTACGAACGGTGAAAGGTAGTTTTCCAGTTCGGGATAGCTGCGCAAAATCGTGAACACATCGGCGTATTTCTTGTTCAACAGTTCTATGGCATGGGGGAACGTGCAATACCTGCCGCCTTGATAGATACGGAGATACCAAATTATAGCTGCCAAAAGAATAATCGGGCTTTCCACGAAGAAATCGCCCTGCTTGCTTATCCAAGAGCGATTGAGGTTAAGCATTATCGTGTAGCTGGCTTCATAGGCATCCGCAATGTCCGACATGAAGCTGGCGTTTATAGGGTTGCATCGGTGGCTCTTGCGGGGGTCGTCAAAATTGATAATGTAGAATTTAGGTTTTACCTTGTAACCGTCCAAGTTGGTAAGCAGATGATTATAAGCGATTTCCGACAAATCGGGGAACTTATAATCATAGCAGTAGAGCGCAAAGCCTTTCTCGATTTGCTGTTTTATGTAACTGTTTACCACTGCATACGACTTACCGCTGCCCGGCGTTCCCAATACAAGGCTGGCACGGAACGGGTTTACAACATTTATCCAGCCATTATTCCATTTCTTCTTATAGTAGAAACGGGTAGGCAGATTTACGGAATACTCGTTCTCGATAAGCCTTGTTTCCTGCTGGAAACTTTCGTTCTCCGTGTTAAAGACATCATCCATGAGGTTGTTCTTCAACAGCCGGGACATCCACGTACCCGCCATGAGCATACAGATATAGCCCGCTGACAACGTGGCGATATAAAACACGGCATCCGCCGTGTGTGGCAGCGGAAGTTCCAGCAGCCACCAGTTCAGGAAAAACAACACGACACCCGCCGCAAGGCTGCAATGTATCTTCGTCCACGTTATCTTTTCCTCTTTCACGCCCTTAGTGCCGATGCACGACAGGGCGAGGAACACCACCGCAAAAAGTTTCGTCCAAAGGACGGACGAGAACAGCCCGGTGGTGCGCTGGAAGTTCCACAGTATCTTGTCTATCACCTCAAACGTCACTCCCCATTCTTTCAGGGTGGAGTAACAGAACCAGTACACGTTTATTCCCACGAATAGAATACTGATTGCCCGCATAAAGTCCATGACCCTTGCAAGCCCTCTCAAATCATCTTCCTGTTGCATGATTGTAATGTTTTTTAGTTAGTCGATGCGCCTTGTGCGCTTCTTTTTCTTCTTTCTCTTTTGGCGGGCGGTGTCCTGCGGCTCGTCACCGCCTGATGCACCGCCGCCCAGCAAACCGCCGAAAGCTCCCAGCACGGAAGCCACACCCGGAACGATATCGGATTTCGGCGTAAAGCCCGGTTGTTCCTGATACGTGGATTGTTCCTGCCGTATATCCGCTTTTCTTTCATCGGAATACAAATCGTTGAACACGTTCGCCGAATACTCCTTGCCCAAGCGTGAACCGTTCAGCACCACCCGGCTGTCGTGGTCGATGAAAGTAACGCCATAGATGCGCCCGCTATCGTTCTGACGGAATACCACGTCAATGCCCTGTTTTCTTAGCTGCTGTTCCAGTTCCTTGCGGCTGCGGGCGGTCTGCATGGCAGTGGCGACAATCTTCCGGGTACGCTCTTTCAGCTTGCCGTTCTTGATTGCTTCGCCCGATTTTTCCATTCTGCGCTGCACCGCTTCATAACCTACCGACTTGCCGATGCGGGAAGCCTTTACCGGGTTGCCCGCCTTTTCGCCCTTGTCGTTCATGGCGGAATAGACTATGCCCTGATAGGGCTTGCCGTTTATCTCCCCTTTGACTTCCTCGGCGCACACGTTGTAAGCGGCAAGCAAAGCCTTGTACTCTCCGAACGACTGGAAGCGGTAGCCATAACAAGCCGCTTTCACGGTGTTGCCGACTTGGTGCTTCACGTCCCCGGCGGCATAGTCCACCTTTTTCAGTTCCGGACGTTCTGCACGTTCCTTTCGCTCTGCCGGGCGTAGCCCGTATTTCTTTTCCAGTTCACGGGTGATTTGCTTGCTGCGCCGATGCTCGAACCTGTCATTCAGCGGTCTGCCGTTCTCGTCCACCCGCAACCCCACGATGTGGATATGGTAGCGGTCGATGTCGGTATGCTTGTACACCAAATAAGGCTGGTCGCCATAGCCCAACTTCCGCATATACTCTTTGGCAATGTCGGAAAGCTGCTGGTCGGTCAGCACGTCTTCCGGGTGCGGGTTTATGGAAATATGAAGTATCGGCTTCTTGGTGGATAGCTGGACGGGCATCTGCATTTCAAAGCTGCGCATACACTCGCCGATAGAGAAATTTCCGTCCTCGCCCAACAGCATCCGGTTGGAGAAAAGCACCTTTGCTTCTTCGCTGTCCACCTTGTTTTGGTTGTAAGCCACTGCGCCGAACATATTGCTGCCCGTGCTTATTTTGGCAACCATAGTTCTTTACATTCATTAGTTAATGCTATAACTTGGCGGTTCAATGCCGACAATTCAGTAGTCGCTTTCTCCAGTTTATAGAGAAAAGCCAGTGCCTTTTTCTCCGAAAAGTTACTATTCAGAGCCTTTACCACTTGGTTGTAATTGACCGCTACCGCCCGGAACTGAGCATAAAATTCGGTCAGCCGGGCGCAATACTCGACCGCCGACTTGTCCACTTTCACTACCCGGAACGGCTCGCCGAACAGCCGGGCGGCGATGAACCGGGACTTGCTCGTAACGCCCGACTGCTCCCATTGCGAGAGGAAGCGGGCGTTCTCCCGATCGTTCAGGTAAAGGACATGGCGATGTTTCGCCGGGTCTGCGAGGGCGGGGCGACCGCCCTTGTTTGTTTTTCTTGTTTCCATGCTTCTTTGGATTAAAAAAATTACGACTTCGGAGTGATTTTTACCCCCGCAAGGGGCAAGGCGTTTTCAGGCACGGAAAACGGTTCTATGTGCCATAGAACACACCTTGCTATTTTCTGACGAAAATAGAAATCCGTCACGGACGGATTGGGGTTAGCGTGGAACGGTAAGCCCTGCGTTCACCAGCCCGGTTTTACACCTCTGCCCCCTGCGGTTCGTTACTCCGCTGCAAAGTAACGGTGATTTATAATGCTGTAAAATAGGCGGTTGGTGGACAAAACGGGACAGCACAGGACAAATCGGGACACATCTGAAAACGGACGTTTTTTCTCCTTTTATTTGCATCGGATTTCAAGATTGAAAGCAAGATTGAAAGAAATATTCCAACCAGGAAAGAATGATTGAAAGCATGATTTCAAGAAAACGTGATTGCAGGATTTCAATATTTCAAGAAAGGATGAAAGCAGGAAAACAAGATTGAAATAAAACAGTCTTTCAATATTTCAAGATTGCAATATAGAAAGGATGAAAGCAATAAATAAATCTATCAACCAATAATGAAAGAAAGCAATATGGAAAACGAGAAAACACCCCTTTATGTCGCCTTTTCCACCCAAAAGGGCGGGGTCGGCAAAACCACCTTTACCGTGCTGGCGGCAAGTTACCTCTATTACCTCAAAGGCTACGATGTGGCGGTGGTCGATTGCGACTACCCGCAACACTCCATTGCCGGGATGCGAAAGCGGGATGCCGAACAGGTCGGGGCTGATGAAGATTACAAGCGCATGGCGTATGAACAGTTTACCCGGTTGGGGAAGAAAGCCTACCCGGTATTGTGTAGTTCGCCTGAAAAGGCGATTGCAACGGCTGACGAATATATAGCCACCGGGCACGTGCCGGATATCGTGTTTTTCGACCTGCCCGGCACGGTGAACAGCGAGGGCGTGATAAACTCCCTTGCGGGCATGGACTACATCTTCACCCCCATTTCAGCCGACAAGGTGGTGCTGGAAAGCAGCCTGTCGTTTGCGGTGACTATCCAAAAGCTATTAGTGAAGAATGAAACTTGCCGACTTGCCGGGCTGTACCTCTTTTGGAACATGGTGGACGGGCGGGAGAAAACAGACCTTTACACCGCCTACGACAAGACGATTAAGGAACTGGAACTACCGCTGATGAAAACCTTTATCCCCGATACCAAACGCTACAAAAAGGAACTGGTAGCGGATAAAAAGGCGGTGTTCCGCTCCACGCTCTTTCCCGCCAGCCGCCTGCTGGTGAGGGGAAGCAACTTGGAAGAACTGATAACCGAAATAACGTACTACATCAAATTACAATGATATGGCAAAGCAAAGCGGCGGGATGCCGAAGATAGACGAGGATTTCATGAAAGAACTTATCTCGCAAGGTGTCCCCAGTAAACAAGATAATAATAAGACGAATGATGTACCGCAAGAAACACAAACAGAAACGGTGCAAGTAGAGAAACCGACACCCCGCAAGCGCAAGGGCGGTTCGGGTGACTACCGGGAAACCTATTTTCAGAAAGTGGAACTGGCAGACCGACAGCCCTTGTACGTGAGCCGTTCCACGCACGAGAAGCTGATGCGTATCGTGACGGTGATAGGCGGGCGCAAGGTAACGGTAAGCAGCTACGTGGAAAACATTCTGCTGCGCCACTTCGAGCAGTACCAAGACGAGATAAACACACTGTACGAAAGCAACTTCCAAAAGCCCTTTTAGCTATGGTAGTCTATTGCATATTAACCGGGCTTTTGGTGTACTACATCGCCCTGTGGCTGTGGTATCGCTACACGGACAGCCGGACATCACCGGGCAGAACGGATGATGCGCCGCTTCCACGAAACGGGGTTTCAGGCTACACGCTGATAGGTGAAAGCCGATACAAGGGCGGACTAATCGGGACAGCGCAGGACAAATCGGGACACCTCCCGAAAGCGGCTGAAAATGATACTATTTTTGCGCCGCAGGCTGACGGACTGTCGGAAGAAACACCCGGTTACGAGAATGACGAACCCGACTACGAGGACGAGGAAATAGCCGGGTACATGGACGGTGACGATGATACCGGGCGAGCTACGGGCGTGAGCTTTGACGAACTGGGCGAAGCGGTACGCACGGCGAACGCCGACAACTCCACCGAAGCTGAACAGCGGCAAGCCGCCGGGACACTGGCAAGCATTGAGGGAACGAACCTCTACGATGCGGTGGTGGAGAACATCAACGGGGGGCTGGCAAAGGTGGCTGAACTGCTGGGACGCAACGAAGCGGAACTGGCTACAGCTGCTGTTCCTGCCGAAGCTGGCGGTACAAGCAAGGAACATGAAGCGTTCGACATGAACGATTTCCTATAATATGATAATGTGTAACAATATGAAGCAACGTGACTACGGTTGATTGGCAACCTGAAAACCAAACAGACAAACGGGACTGCTCCCGACCACTAAAATTTCAAATTATTCACCAGCCGGGAAAGGCGGACTTCCCACCCGCCACCCGGCATTAAAAACAAATCACAATGAGAAAGAGAATCTTTTTGTCGGCGGCTATCCTTGCCGCTGCGGTAAGTGCCTACGCACAGGGCAACGGGCAGGCGGGCATCACCGAAGCCACGAACCTAATCACAGGGTATTTCGACCCCGGAACAAAACTGGTGTACGCAATCGGGGCGGTCTGCGGCTTGATTGGCGGGGTAAAAGTGTATAACAAATTTTCGAGCGGCGACCCCGACACCTCAAAGACCGCCGCCAGTTGGTTCGGGGCGTGCATCTTCCTGATTGTCGCCGCCACTATCCTGCGGTCGTTCTTCCTCTAAACCAGCGGCTATGTCTGAATATCCGGTAAACAGGGGTATCGGGAAGCCGGTGGAGTTCAAGGGGTTGAAAAGCCAGTACCTCTTTATCTTTTGCGGCGGCTTGCTTGCCGTCTTCGTGGTGTTCATCGTCCTGTTCATGGCAGGCGTGAACCAGTGGATATGTATCGGTTTCATCGTGTCGGCTTCGCTGCTGCTCGTGTGGCAGACGTTCCGGCTCAACGCACGGTACGGCACGCACGGGCTGATGAAAGCAGCCGCACGCAAAAGACACCCACGCTTCATTATCAGCCGAAAGGCGATACCCCGGCTGTTCAACTACAAAAGAAGAAAGGAAGAAAGAACATGAGGAATACATTAAAGGCTACCACGCTGGAAAGGAAATTTCCACTTTTGGCGGTGGAGAACGGCTGCATCATTTCAAAGGATGCGGACATAACGGTGGCTTTCAGGGTGGAACTGCCCGAACTGTTCACCGTCACCAGTGCCGAGTACGAAGCCATACATTCGGCGTGGTACAAGGCAATCAAGGTGCTGCCCGACTACTCCATAGTACACAAGCAGGACTTCTTCATCAAAGAGAACTACCAGCCCGACACGGAAAGGGACGAACTTAGTTTTTTAAGCCGCTCCTTTGAACGGCACTTCAATGAACGCCCGTTCCTGAACCATTACTGTTACCTGTTCCTGACGAAAACGACAAGGGAGAGAAGCCGCCGACAGAGCGACTTCTCCACCCTCTGCCGGGGCAGGATTCTCCCTCGGGAGATAGCCGACAAGGAAGCGGCGGCAAAGTTCATCGAAGCGGTCGGGCAGTTTGAAAGGATTATGAACGACAGCGGCTTTGTCACGCTTACCCGGCTGGCGGCATCGGAAATCACCGGGCAGGACGGAAAGGCGGGCATCATCGAGAAATACTTCTCGCTCTCGCAAACCGACACTACTTGCCTGAAAGACATCGGGCTGTACCCGGAAGAAATGCGTGTCGGGGACGACATACTGTGCCTGCACACGCTCTCGGACGTGGAAGATTTGCCCGGAAAGGTCGGGACGGACTGCCGATTTGAGAAGCTGTCCACTGACCGGAGCGACTGCCGACTGTCATTCGCCGCCCCGGTGGGCGTGCTGTTGTCGTGTAACCACGTCTATAACCAGTTCATCTTCATAGACGACCACGCCGAAAACCTGAAGAACTTCGAGCAGACCGCCCGGAATATGCAATCGCTCTCCCGCTATTCTCGTGCCAACCAAGTGAACAAGGAGTGGATAGACGAGTACCTGAACGAAGCCCACAGCAAGGGGCTTATCTCGGTGCGCTGCCACTGCAACGTCATGGCATGGAGTGACGACAGGGACGAACTCAAACGCATACGCAACGATGTGGGAAGCCAGCTTGCACTAATGGAGTGCAAGCCACGCCACAACACCACCGACACGCCCACGCTCTTTTGGGCGGGCATACCCGGCAACGAAGCCGACTTCCCCGCAGAGGAAAGTTTCTACACGTTCTTGGGGCAGGCTCTCTGCCTGTTCGTGGAAGAAACGAACTACAAGAGTTCGCTTTCCCCGTTCGGCATTAAAATGGTGGACAGGGTAAGCGGTCGCCCGCTGCACATCGACATATCGGATTTGCCCATGAAGAAAGGCATCACCACAAACCGCAACAAGTTCATACTTGGGCCGAGTGGTAGCGGGAAGTCTTTCTTCACCAACCACATGGTGCGCCAGTATTACGAGCAGGGGGCGCACGTGCTGCTGGTAGATACGGGTAACAGTTACTTGGGGCTGTCCCAGCTTATCCACAACCGCACGCACGGCGAGGACGGGATTTATTTCACCTATACCAACGAGAACCCGATAGCGTTCAACCCGTTCTATGTCGAAGACGGGGTATTTGACATAGAGAAGAAAGAGAGTATCAAGACGCTTATCCTTACTTTATGGAAGCGGGACGATGAAGCCCCGAAGCGGTCGGAAGAAGTGGCGTTGTCCAATGCGGTAAGTGCCTATATCGAACGTATCACGGGCGACAGGTCGGTAACGCCCTGTTTCAACACGTTCTACGAGTTTGTCCGGGATGATTACCGCCGACAGCTTGAACAGAAGAACGTCAGGGAAAAGGATTTTGACATCGACAACTTCCTGAACGTGCTTGAACCGTACTATCGTGGTGGTGAGTACGACTACCTGCTGAACTCCGACAAGGAGCTGGATTTGCTGCATAAACGCTTCATAGTCTTTGAGTTGGATAACATCAAAGACCACAAGATTTTGTTCCCGATAACGACTATCATTATTATGGAAGCCTTTATAAACAAGATGCGCAAGTTAAAGGGGATAAGGAAGTTAATACTAATCGAGGAAGCGTGGAAAGCGATTGCGTCAGCGAACATGGCGGACTACATAAAATATTTGTACAAAACTGTCCGAAAGTATTTTGGGGAAGCGATTGTGGTAACGCAGGAAGTGGAAGATATTATTTCCTCGCCCATAGTGAAAGAGAGTATCATCAATAACTCGGACTGCAAGATTTTGTTAGACCAGCGAAAATATCTCAACAAGTTTGACAGCATACAAAACCTGCTCGGACTGACCGACAAGGAGCGTTCGCAGATATTGTCTATCAACATGGCGAACCACCCCGGACGGAAGTACAAGGAAGTTTTCTTCTCGCTGGGCGGCACGCAGTCGGCGGTGTACGCCACAGAAGTTTCGTTGGACGAATACTACACGTACACTACAGAGGAAAGCGAGAAAATGGAACTGTTCGCCCTCGCCGAGAAGCTGGGCGGCAACCTTGAACTGGCTATCAAGCGGCTTGCGGAAAGCAAACGCAATCCCCAATCATCAACAACTTAAAAATTAGGAACATGAAGAAAACAATTCTCCTTATGGCGGTGTGCCTTTGCTTCATCGGCAACGCATCCGCACAGTGGGTGGTGTCAGACCCCGGCAACTTGGCACAGGGTATCATCAACACCACTAAGCAGATAGTGCAGACTTCCACCACAGCCAAGAACACGCTGGACGGCTTCATGGAAGCGCAGAAGATTTTCCAGCAGGGTAAAAAATATTACGATGCGCTCAAAGCGGTGCATGACGTGGTTAAGGGCGGTGTCAAGGTGAAGAAGTCCATTGAACTGGTGGCGGAAATATCCGAAATCTACGTGCGCAACTTCCAAAGTATGCTGGCAGACCCGAATTTCACGCCTGACGAACTGTCGGCAATATCGTTCGGCTATGCCAAACTGATGTCGGAAAGCTCGGACGTGTTGCAGGACTTGAAGAATGTAGTGAACATCACGGGTATGTCGCTGACGGATGCCGAACGGCTGGCAATCATCGACAACGCTTATCGAAGCCTGCTCAACTACCGCAACCTCGTGAACTACTACACCCGCAAGAACATATCCGTGTCCTACCTGCGGGCAAAGAAGAAGAACGACACCGACCGGGTGCTGGCTCTCTACGGCTCGGCGGATGAACGCTACTGGTAACATATAAATCGGTATGCCTATGTTATTAGCAGCGGTGGATTTTGACAACCTGCACCAAGTGTTGCGGGTGCTTTACGATGAAATGATGCCCTTGTGCAGCAACATGACGGGGGTAGCGAAAGGTATTGCCGGGCTGGGTGCGCTGTTCTATGTAGCCGCCAAAGTGTGGCAGTCGCTCGCACGTGCCGAACCCATAGACGTGTACCCGCTCCTGCGTCCCTTTGCGCTGGGGCTGTGCATCATGTTCTTTCCCACGTTCGTGCTGGGGACTATCAACACGGTGCTGTCGCCAGTGGTGAAAGGGTGCTACCAGCTTATGGAAACGCAGACTTTCGACATGAACGAGTACCGGGCGCAAAAAGACCGACTGGAATATGAAGCCCTGATGCGAAGCCCCGAAACGGCTTACCTCGCATCGGACGAGGAATTTGACAGACAACTGGAAGAACTGGGCTGGTCGCCCTCCGACATGGTGACTGTGACGGGTATGTACATGGACAGGGCGGCGTACAATATAAAGAAGTCCGTCCGGGACTGGTTCAGGGAACTGTTGGAAATGCTCTTTCAGGCGGCGGGGCTGATTATAGACACGCTGCGCACGTTCTTCCTGATTGTGCTTTCGATACTGGGTCCGCTGGCGTTTGCGATTTCCGTCTATGACGGTTTCCAAAGCACGCTGACCCAGTGGATTTCACGCTATATCTCCATTTACCTGTGGTTGCCCGTGTCCGACTTGTTCAGCAGCGTGCTGGCACGCATACAAACGCTGATGCTCCAAAAGGACATTCAGGAACTTTCAGACCCGAATTTCATCCCGGACGGGAGCAGCACCGTGTATGTAATCTTTATGATTATCGGTATCGTGGGCTACTTCACCATTCCTACGGTGGCAAGCTGGATTGTCTCGGCTGGCGGCACGTCTGCCTATAACCGCAACGTGGCACGGGCTGGGTCAATCGCCGGGGCTGCGGTCGGTGCGGCAAGCGGGAAAGTAACCGGGAAACTACTCAAATAACCAACATCAAAATTTAGTATATGGAATTTAAATCATTAACGAACATCGAAACGAGTTTCCGGCAAATCCGGCTCTTTGCGCTGGTATTCATCTGCCTGTGCGCACTGGTGACGGGCTTTGCCGTGTGGAACTCGTACAGCTTCGCCGAAAAGCAGCGGCAGAAGATTTACGTCCTCGACAACGGCAAAAGCCTGATGCTGGCACTCTCGCAGGACATGGCACAGAACAGACCCGTGGAAGCCAAATCGCACGTGCGGCGTTTCCACGAGCTTTTCTTCACGCTCTCGCCCGACAAGGGGGCTATCGAAAGCAACATCAAACGCTCGCTGTTCCTCGCCGACAAGACCGCTTTCAACTATTACAAGGACTTGGCGGAAAAGGGCTACTACAACCGGGTGATTTCCGGAAACGTCACGCAGACGGTGGAGATTGACAGCGTGAAATGCGACTTCGACCAGTACCCCTACAAGGTGAACACGTATGCCCGCCAGTTGATTGTCCGGGAAAGCAGCCTGACGGTGCGAAGCCTTGTGACCTCGTGCCGCCTGCTCAACGCCACACGGAGCGACAACAACCCGCACGGCTTCATCATCGAAGCGTTCACCATTACCGAGAACAAGGATTTGCAAACCGTTAAAAGATAGCCGTATGGAAAGGAAACGAAACTATATCGAAAAGGTGCAGGACTGGGCGGACGACCGCCTGCGCCGAATGTGCGGACGGATTACGCCGGGCAAAAGGCTGGCGGTTATCCTCGTGATGTTCTTCTTTTTCGGCGGCTTGTCTATCTACATCACCGTTTCATCAATCTACAATATCGGGAAACGGGACGGCAGGCGGCTGCAAATAGAACATATCAAACAACTGCCATTGCAGGGCAATGACACAATCAACAGTATCAACCCCTTAAACAGACCGGAATATGGAAGAAGTACAGAAGAATGAGAACGGCACGACCGTACCGCAGGCGGACGGGAAGCCGAAAAAGGAAGATAAACCCAAACGGGAACTTACCCCGCAGCAGGTGCAGCAGCGCAGGAAAATGATAGTCTTCCCGCTGATGTTCCTTGCCTTTGCCGGGTGTATGTACCTGATATTCGCCCCCTCCGGCAAAGAGGACGTGAACATGGAGAGCGTGGGCGGCTTCAATGCCGACATCCCCCTCCCCGCAGAGGACGGGATTATAGCCGACAAGCAAAAGGCTTACGAACAAGCGATGCTGAACCGCAAACAGCAGGACAAGATACAATCCTTGCAGGACTTCGGTTTCACGGGGGACGATGAAACGGAAGAACCGCAAGCGGAAATCGACCTGATGCCGGAAGAAGATGTGCAGCCCCAAAGGGGCGGCGGTGCTTCTTATTCGGCAAACGCTTACCGGGACATCAACCGCCAGTTAAGCACGTTCTACGAAACCCCGGCGGTGGACGAGGAAAAAGAGGACTTGAAGCGGCAGGTGGAGGAACTGACTGACAGACTGCAACAGCAGCAGAACGCCACGCCTACCACTGACGACCAAATGGCACTCTTGGAAAAGTCCTACGAGCTGGCGGCAAAGTACATGAATGACGGCGGGCAGTACGGACAAACGGCACAAGTGCCTGTTGCCGGGACTGTCGCCCAAAAGCCGCAAGCCCAGCCCGTGCAGGCAATCCGGGAAACAACCGTATCGGGATTACAGCAGCCCATGAGCGATGCCGACTTCATCCGGGCTTACAGCCAGCCACGAAACTACGGCTTCAACACGGCGGTAGGCACGGGCTACGCTATGGGCAGGAACACGATAGCCGCCTGCATCCACCAAGACCAAACGCTGACGGACGGGCAGGCGGTGAAACTACGGCTGCTTGAACCCATGCAGGCGGGGAACATAGTCGTACCGAAGAATACCCTTGTGGCGGGTACGGCAAAGGTGCAGGGCGAACGGCTCGACATACTGGTGTCTTCGATTGAGTACGCTGGCAACATCATCCCGGTGGAGCTTGCCGTGTTCGACACGGACGGGCAAAAGGGATTATCTGTGCCGTCCTCTATGGAGCAGGAAGCGTTCAATGAGGCTATGGCGAATATCGGCAGCGGGCTGGGTACAAGCATTTCCTTTGCACGGAGTGCCGGGCAGCAGGTGGCTATGGACATGACAAGGGGATTGCTGCAAGGAACGTCCGGCTACCTCGCCAAGAAGTTCCGAACCGTGAAAGTAAAGCTGAAAGCCGGGTACAAGGTGATGCTTTACGCCAAACAGCAATAATCATTTGACAAACCACTAAAATTTCCAATTAACAATGAAACAGATTTTTGTAATGTGCGCCCTCCTGCTGGGCGTGTGTGCGGCAAACGCACAGGAAACCGACACGGTGAAGTATGCGGCAGGCAACGACTTGTACCGGGGTATCACCCGAAAGCTGCCTTACCGACAAATGGTAACGCCCTACGGCGTGGAAGTGACTTTCGCCAAGACGGTGCATATCATTTTCCCCTCCGCCGTCCACTATGTAGATTTGGGGAGCAACCACATCATAGCGGGCAAGGCTGACGGTGCGGAAAACGTAATCAGGGTGAAAGCCACGACAGAGGGCTTTCCGGGAGAAACGAACTTCTCCGTCATCTGTGAGGACGGTAGCTTCTATTCATTCAACGCCAAGTATGCCCGTGAGCCGGAAATGCTCAACATCGAAATGAAGGACTTCTTGGAAAATGAAGATACGTCCGACTTTTCGCATACCCGCATGAACATCTATTTCCGGGAACTGGGAAATGAAAGCCCGCTGCTGGTAAAACTGATAATGCAGAGCATTTACAAGAACAATGACCGTAAAGTGCGACACTTGGGCAGCAAGCGTTTCGGCATACAGTTCTTAATCAAGGGGATTTACACCTATAACGGGATGCTTTACGTGCATACGCAGACGAAGAACAGTTCCAACGTGCCTTTCGATACGGACTTCATCAAGTTTAAGATTGTCGATAAGAAAGTGCCCAAACGCACGGCTATTCAGGAAACGGTACTGGATGCGGTACGCAGCTACAACGAGGTGATAGAGATTGCCGGGAAAAGCAACGTCCGAACGGTGTACGCCCTGCCGAAGTTCACCATCCCGGACGACAAGCTGCTGCTGGTGGAGCTTTACGAGAAGAACGGCGGTCGGCATCAGACCATACGGGTGGAGAATGCCGACATCGTGAACGCCGAAGTGATAAACGAACTGAAAATAAAGTAGGGAATGAAGAAACACATCTTTTTTATAATGACACTCTTTGCGCTGTGCCTGAATTTGAACCAGGCACACGCGCAAAGATACCTTCCGGGCATGAAAGCCTTGCAGGTAACGGCGGGCATGGCGGACGGGGTACATTGGAACTCCGACACGGATTTTGCCTGCCATTTCGGGGCGGCATACAGCGTCTATACCAAGAACGCCAACCGCTGGGTGATTGGCGGGGAATACCTGCATAAGAAGTATGACTACAAAGATATGCAGATACCTGTCGAACAGTTCACCGCAGAGGGCGGCTATTACCTGAAATTCCTATCGGACAGGCGTAAGACCTTTTTCCTGTCGCTGGGACTGTCGGCACTCGCCGGGTATGAAGTGAGCAACCGAAGCGAAAAGCTGTTGCCGGACGGCTCTACTTTGCTGGATAAGGACTGCTTCGTTTACGGCGGGGCTTTAACGCTGGAACTGGAAGCCTACCTGACCGACCGGGTGGCTCTGCTACTGAACGCAAGGGAACGGGCGTTGTTCGGCTCGGACATAGGCAAGTTCCACACGCAGGTATCTGTGGGACTGAAATTCATTATCAACTGACCGCTATATAATAATGTATATGAAGAATGTAATGTATAAAATCATCATGGGCTGCTACATCGTGGCCGCCCTCGTGCTTGTCACTGCCTGTAATGACAACTTGGATATTCAGCAGGCATACCCGTTCAGCATCGAAACGCTGCCAGTACCCAAAAGGCTGAAAGTCGGGGAAACCGCCGAAATACGCTGCCAACTGGTGCGTGGCGGCTATTACCAGCCGACTACCTATCAAATCAGGTACTTCCAGCCGGACGGCAAAGGGAAGCTGGAAATGGATAACGGCACGGTGTTCCTGCCCAATGACCTATACCCGCTGGAGAAAGAAACGTTCAGGCTCTACTACACCTCGGCATCGACAGACCAGCAGACGATTGACATTTACGTGATTGACAGCTTCGGACAGGTGCAGCAACTTTCGTTTAGTTTCAATAATGACAGCAGCGAAGAAGAATAAATCTTTTGGAATTAGTATGTTGATAAACACCCAGTGTTTTATTGCTGGGTGTTTATTTTGTGATTACCTTTGTTCCTTGTAAATAGCTTATAAAAAAATAACAGCACATTATGAGAATAAAGGATATTTCCGTTGAAAATTATCGAAATTTAAATTCTGCAACAATTACATTTGACGAATCGTGCAATTTTATTGTTGGAGAAAATAATTTAGGGAAATCAAATATATTAAACCTGTTAAATATCATTTTCACACGAAGAGGATTTGTTTATGATGATTTTAATGATGCAAATTTACCAATAACAGTTAATATACGAATAAAACTCACAAATGATGAAATAGGGCATTTTGAAGACTTGTTTGATATAGATGATTACACCTATATCAATATTATCTGTAAACAAGTATCACCTGATGATAATATGGAATTTTATCATTTAGAAACAGAAACATACATATCTCCAACCCTTATTAAATGCTTAAACTTTATATACTATGATTCTTTGAGAAATCCCATTTCTGAAATTAATTTTGACAGCAGTAAAGGCGTAGGGCGTTTTTTATCAAGAATGATTAAGGATTACGTATCGAATAAAGATATAAATACTAATAATTTAGTTGATATTGAATTTACAAATGATTTACTAACTAATGTAAATACTAAATTAGAAAAAATAAAATCTTTTAAAGATCACACAATTAAAGCTGTTTTGGAGGGGGATATTTCATTGTTATTCCCAAAGTTAATCTCTTTACAAGATGCCAGAGGAGGGGCATTGTCAAAATGTGGATATGGAATTCAATTTTTATTACTAGTTACTTTATCTATTTTGAATAAACTTCAAGCAATTTCCGACCAACGTGGAGAAACAGGAGTATTTGTTAATGAGGATACAGGAGAAAGGTCTATTTCTGTTGTATTAGGACTTGACGAGCCAGAGATACATTTACATCCTTATATGCAACGTTCTCTTATTAAATATCTCAATAAAGTTATCAATAATGAAGATTCTGACTTGAAATTATTAATAAAAGAATTATTTGGAATTGATAAATTGGATGGTCAAATCATCATCGCAACACATTCACCAAGTATTATTCTTAATGATTTTAAGCAGATTATTCGACTTTATAAAAAAGGAACAAGCACTAAAATAGTTTCAGGAACAAATCTATCTCTCGGCGAACAACTTGAAAAACATCTTTTACTTCATTTTCCTTTTATCAAAGAAGCATTCTTTGCTCGCTGTGCTATTTTTGTCGAAGGGGATTCTGAATATGGAAGTTTTCCCTTGTTTGCCAAAAAATGTGACATAGATTTAGATGATTGCGGAATATGTGTCATTCAAGCAGGTGGAGATTCCGTTCTACAACTGATACAGTTAGCAGAAAAATTTGGTATACCTTGTATTGGGATTAGAGATAGTGATGGAGATAATACCCCGACAAGTATTCCTAATTTATGGAAAACAACAGAACGGGATTTTGAGGCTGAATTAATGAAATTGATTGATATAGGAAGAGAGGAAGTATTATGCGATATACTTTGTGAATATGATTCGGAAAAGCAAGAGCGAATTCTGAATGCACAAGCATTAAATAAACGAGCGTATAAAAAATATGGCTATTTAACAGCACCTATCAGTACAGACCTCAAATTATCAGATATAGACAAAACAAATATCACAAACCTAAAAGCCTATTATTCTACATGGTTTGGAATCAATAAGTCTCAACCATTGGGACTTTTAATAGGAATGAAACTATCTAAAAGCGAAATCCCTCAAATATATGTCAATCTAATTGAACATGCTAAAAGTTTATGCTGATGTATCAAAACGAAATAGAAATTATAAAATCTCGGATTGAGAACAAACACCAAGGGGATGAAAAACAATTAGAAATTATTTTTTCTCCCAACAAACGATTATTAGTTGAAGCACCTGCTGGCTATGGTAAAACACATACAATGGTAAGCCGGATAGCCTATTTAATATCTATCGGCAAGCTACCTGTTCCAAAAAAACTTTTAGCATTAACTTTTAGCGTAAATGCTGCATATAAAATTAAAAAAGATGTAAGTAAGAATATTCCGGAACTATTGCAGGATTTAGGCAAGCAAATTAATATTAAAGAAAAAATATATGTATCTAATTATCATGGTTTCTGTCGAAGCATTTTAAAAAAATACGGTCATAGACTACATCCTGCATTGTCGAATTTAGATACTCTACAATCCGTTGATGATAGCCGAAGTGATAGTATAATGCGAATATTTAATAATATTTCAATAGATGAAGCGAATGTTTTATCAGAATTCAACGCCGGAGTTAAAAACATAAAAGGAAAGTATTTAAAAGAAAATATTGATAAATATAATTCTATTGTCATCTCCAAACTATTAATAAAGAATGCCATTCCATATAATGCAATTATTACTTTAACAATTAAATTGTTTAAAGAACAATTTGGAATATTAGAATTTTACCGAAATTATTATACATCAATTCTCGTAGATGAATTTCAAGATACCAATCTACTAAGTTATTGGCTATTGAATTTCTTAATTACAGATAAAACAAATATATTGCTATTAGGAGATTCGTTACAGCGAATTTATGGATTTATAGGAGCCGTACCCAATTTACTTTCACATGCACAAAATACATTCAATTTACAGCTTATTTCATTGGAGAAGAATTATCGTTTTGCATCCAATGAGAATATGCTTCAATTGGATAAAATAATACGGCAAAATGCTATTACTCCTTTTGATAATCCTAATAACTTAAAATCTAAGGTGGAATTTAATATCTATGATAACCAAGAAGAAGAAGCTTTACAAGTTGTAATTAAGTCACAAAAAATATTACAAAACGATTCCTTTGCTAAAGTTGCCATACTTGCAAAGCAAAGAGGACCTAATATTGAGCATATTATAAAAACTTTCAATCACAATAAGATACCATTCTTTTATGGATTATTTACAGATGAAGACGCTGAATATATAATATTCAACAGAAAATGTCTGTATGAATTTATTGAATTACTAAAATCAAATTCAAAGATTACTAAAAAGATAGGGAAAAAACATATTGATAAAATACGAGAAATATATATTAACAATGATTCCGTACTTGTTAAAGCTCTTTTAGAATTACTCGAAATTTTTTGGGTTCGGCTTTTTGTCGATTATTCGTTTTTATCTAATGAAGATAAAATTAATCTAATTAAAGATACCTTTGAACATAATGGTATAAAACAATATATGGAATTCTTAAATACGTCTATAATAATCTCTACGGTACATGCAGCAAAAGGTTTAGAATGGGATTATGTAATACTTCCTGATATGGAAAAAGATTCATTTCCTAACTGGTATGGATTATGCGGTAAATGTAAAAATGGGAATGACTGTAATTTTGTGATGACTAAAGATATAGAAAAATCATTCTTTGAGGAATTAAGTGTATTTTATGTAGCAGTTACTCGGGCTAAAAAGCAAGTTTTTTTTACGGCAAGTCATAAACAACTCACCAATAGGGGCATTTTTGAAAAAAATTATAGTTGTTTTATGAAATTGCCAGGTATTGAATATATACAAACAGTATAGAGAGACAGAAAGTATTATTGGCTAATCAACAGCTAGTCAGAAGGCATTGGTTGCTAATAATTTTTTGGGGAATATAGGCGGGCTTCTTTGTTACTTTCTTCACCCGCTGGCAGGCTCACGGAAGAAAGTAACGGCGGCAAACAGCCGCCGTTCTCTATCAACTGGTTTTAAGGCTTTTTATGGACGTGTATTTTTCTAACCACACCTTTACCTGTTCCATATTGTATTCGCCCGTAATGATTGCCGTATGGTCGTTTATGGCTACAAACCGGACACTTTCATAACTGTTTACCCAGCCTTGCAGGGAACAGACACCCCACGTTTCCACATCTTCAAAAACACTGCGGTCTATCCGGCTGATTGGCTCGCTGAAAACTACCGTCATTATTTGAAAGTCCGGTTTATCCACCAGCAGGTGCAAATGATGCAGCGTGCCGAACTCGTCAATTTTGCGCCCCCACGCCCACACATCATTATACAAATCATCGCCCCACTGGTGCGGGTGGTCGAAACGGACTTTGACCGCTGCCGAATGTTCGCTGTCCTCTATATCCTCGATAACGCCCGTTACCATTAAACCCGTAAAAATACACTCGCAACGCTTGCCGATAAGCTCCTTGTTTACTTCTGTCGTTTTCATATCCCTAAATTTTACTTATTTATTACTCCGTTCTTTTTTCGCTATCCACTCGTCACGCCTACGGCGGCACTCGTCCAGCGTTTTGGCTACCGTGCTGAATAGTTCGCCGTCCGTGTGGCGGTAGTCATATTGAAAATAAGCCTGTCCCCTGAAAGCCCCTAAACAGCATTTCACGAACTTTTCTTCTCCCGGTGTTTGGGTGATGCTTACCCCGTTTTTGTTAAGTGACTGCATGATGTTCTATTTTTTTATGGTTATAATATCAGTAAGAAAAGCAACGACAGGAAAAGCAGAGCCACGCCCAGCGCATAAACGGCTGAAAGGCAGACACGGAGCAGGAAACAGGTGACACGAAATACGATATACGCCGTTATCGCCGTGCCCGCTCCGGCTACGCTGGTGAACCGCCATGCAAGGCAGAGCAGCAACGCCCGCCAAAGGATTTTATAAATGCTTTTCCGTTTCATCGCTTGGTTGTTTTTAGCGGGCAGGGCTTTGACACCCCGCCCGGATTGGTATTTGGTTATGCCGCACGAAACACAAAACCGTCATCAAACCAGTAATCGCACATAAACAGGTCACGGGCGAACTTTTCATAATCGAAATAGGTCTTTGCGAACTCCGGCAGGTCGTAACATTCTTCTATGATTTCATAGGCGAAATCTTCTTCATCGTCATATTGACCCCGATACTCGTCCCGGAAATCACGTATAAGGTCGTCCGCATCTTCCTCGCTCAAATCATGGCTTTTGTAGTTGCACCACACGAAAAAGGCTTCCTGTTCGGTGTCGTCCAAATCCTCCACCGCATCACGCAAGGAAAAGAAGTTTTCAGAAATCCAGCTTTCGGAAATCAGGGCTTCCGGGATATTCTCGTAATCCTGAAACATATATTCCGCATCTTCCTCGTCCTTGTGAAGTTCCCGGCAGGCTTCGTAAAATTCTTCCTTGTCCGAATAGTCCGAAAGGTCAAGCCATGCGCCGGACAATGAACCGTTGTTATACTTGCCGTAAGTGCCTACATAAACTTTTGCTTCCGATAATACCTTTGCTTCCATATTGCTGTAATTTTTAAGTTTTTGATTTTATGCGGATTTGAGAGGTGAGGGAGTTGAAGTTTCACTGAACTTTTTTCCTGTTTCCCGTAAATCCGACTTTTTTTTTATGCGTCTTCCGGTCGGGTCGGTCGTTTTCGTTTCACATAGGCTCAAAAGGGTAGTGTTTAGAGTTTGCAAGGTTTTGGACAAAAAATACCTCGCAAGGCAGGGAAGATTTTTTCGCCAAACCGGAACGGCTCGACCTTGCAAAATCGTGAAGAACACGTAACTACCTTTGCCTATTGAAATGATAAAAACGACTGTCCCGGTTGGGGGACTGCGTAAGAGGAAGATTTACAGATAAGGAAACTGGGGAAAAGTGCCTGTTCTCTTTCGTCTTTTAGGGAACACTCCATGCGGGCGGGAAAGGCAAGGGTATGGCAAGTTTACCTTGCGGTACGCTTGTGCAGGTTTCCAACGGCTCTTTTCACGGAATACAGTCAGCCATGCCACGCACGGTTGGCGTTTCGGGGAATGTGCCAGTTCGAAAAGGATATAAAAATGCGGGTAGTCGGTGGACTGCCCGCAAGGTGATAGAATACACTTTGGTAGAATATAGCTTTTTAGAATGTTATATAGATAAAATCCATTATACAGATTACCTGTCTTTTAAGAATTTAAATAAATTATTTAGATTGATACCAATACCTCCCACATTGGGTTCAAGAATTAATGTATCATTGAGAATTTTACCAGCACCACCTTTTAATTCTTTCTTTACTTTGAAATCCTGAATAGCCTTCTTTTCTTTAATATCTTGAAAAATCTTTTCAAGAAGAACTACAACATCTTGAGGTCGCTGACAGATTTTGCGTATTTCTAAAAACACAAATTTATCTTTGGGAATATTCTTTCCTTTTAGTTGCTTATTATTTCCGTCTATAAAGTATTTCGGATGAAGGGTAGTTATCATTAATGCTGGTAATAAATCTAATGGGTCTATGCCATTTATAGACTCCCAAGACATTAATTCCGAATAAAAATGACTACCTGCCATTCCCTGTATAACCACAGAATTATTATTAGCTGCAAATTCTGCTATTTTATCAAAATTTTCTCTTAAAGTGTTACCTATAGGTTCATCCCAATTATAATAATCCAAAATGTACAAATAATAATTTTTAGAAACGCTATCAGGTATTTCTGCTAATGTATGAATTTTCAATCCCATATTGTTACTTGCTTTTAGAGTACAAAGATATGCTTTATTTATCAATAGCTTACTTGCATTTAAGATTATCTTCGAAATCACTAAATTATTATGTGTCATTTCGTTACCGAAATCGTTACCTATTTGTTACCTGAACGGTCATAGGTAACGAAACCTATCGGACGGCGTTCTTTTTGCTGCTGCGACTGGCTTAGAAGCTGGGTAAGGGCTTGGTACAGTTCGTTGAACTGCGCATCGGTGCTTACCTCCAGTTCCTCGATTCGCTTTAATAGTTCCTCGTAGCCGATTACCATTTGGCGCATGAGGACAAAAGCCCGCATGATTGAAATGTTCACCTCTATGGCTATTTTGGAACGGAGAACCGAAGAAAGCATGGCTACGCCCTGTTCGGTGAAAGCCATAGGCATGGCTACACCGAAGTTATAATCAGGAGGTATCACATTTTGTGATACCCCTATGGACAACAATAAGTTAGCTTCCTCTTTGGTGAGAACAAACATAAAATCACTGGGAAAACGCTCGATATTGCGCTTGACCGCCTGCTTCAAGGCTCGTGTTTCCACTTGGTAGAGTTCTGCCAAATGATAATCGAGCATCACTCGGCAACCTCTGACTTCAAAAATTTTGTTTTGGATAATCTGTAAGTCCATAATCGTATATTTTAGGAGATTTAGTAATGTTGGAATAATAGTAAGGACTGGTCACAATTTGTGACCAGTTCCCAACAATCAAGATTACATAGCGACTTCCTTGTAAATCTTCTCGATGCCGATAAACTTCTTGTCAAGCCCCTGCATGTCACTACCTATCTTGCTGTTAGTGATGCGGGCATAGATTTGGGTCGTTTCAATGTTCGTGTGTCCCAACATTTTAGACACCGTTTCAATGGGTACGCCCTTTGACAGCGTGGTAGTCGTTGCGAACGTGTGGCGAGCAAGGTGAAATGTCAAGTTCTTTTTAATACCGCATACATCGGCAATCTCTTTCAAGTAGGCGTTTAGCTTCTGATTGCTGATTACGGGAAGTATCTTACCATTCGGTAACTTGCCCTTGTACTTCTTCAAAATCATCTTGGGAATATCCAGCAGAGGAACATTAACATCCGTATTCGTCTTTTGCCGCTTTGTCATTATCCAAAGGTTGCCGTCAAAGGATTTGCGAATGTTGTCTTGCGTAAGCCCGGCTACATCTATATAGGCAAGCCCGGTGAAGCAGGCAAAGATGAACAAGTCCCTGACGTGTTCCAACCGCTCGGAAACCATTTTCTTTTTGAGGATGATTTTAATCTCGTCCTCTGTCAGATACCCCCTGTCCACTTTCTCCAGCCGGATTTTGTAACTGGCGAAAGGGTCGTTCACCAGTATGCCGTTGTTGCGGGCAATGATGATGATACGCTTGAAGAACTGCATGAACTTGGCGGTAGTGTTGTAGCCGCACTTGCAGGCTGTACGCAAATACAACTCAAAATCGGTAATGAACATAGGGGTAATCTCCTTAATAGATATGTCCGATACGTTGTACTTGCTTTGGATAAATTCGGCAAGGTGGCGGCGGGTGACTTCATACTTTCGGTAGGTCGCTATCGTCTTGGATATGCCGACCAACTGCTTCACATCGTCATTGTGCTTTTGGAACAGGGTAAGGATTGTTTCGTGGCTCTCGCTATGACCTAAAAACTCGTTCTTCACTTTCTCGGCGGTCACGTAATTGTCACGCCGTTGCATTTCGTGGTAAATGGTGTTCAAGGATGCGTTTATATCATCCAGCATACGGTTTATGCGGCTGGCTTCCGAAGTACGTCCGGTAGCCTTGCCCATTTTGCCGTCCCAAATAGAGGGCAACACGTCCAGCTTGGTGTTAAAACGGCTTGCCACGCCGTCCACTGTGATACGGGCGAAAAGGGGGTACGCACCGTTGGCTTTCTGCTTGTCTTTCTTTGCGTAAAAGCAAATGTTGAATGTCGATTTCATAACTCACTTTTTAAGTTGCAAAACTATTGTAATTCTCTAAAAATGAGTTCCATGCAGACAAGCCAAATAGCGACAAGACTTCGCCAATTTCGGACAATCTGTACCCCCTTTCCGTTTTTGTTTGTCGGGGGTACGAGTTAGGTTACGAACTTTGTCTTTTAGGGGCGAAAAGGTGTACTTTAAGACAGACACAAGGGAATAAAAAAGTCCCACAAATCATTGAATTTGTGAGACTTGTCTGCTTACTGTCCGGTATTGTCCGGTTAGTTCAGCGGAGAGACAGGGATTCGAACCCCGGGTGCCTCGCAGCACAACGGTTTTCAAGACCGCCGCAATCGACCACTCTGCCACCTCTCCAAAACTTCTTTTTCAGAAGTGCTTTTCTTTTAAAGCGGTGCAAAGATACAAATCATTTTTTATTCTACAAACTTTTCTGCACAAAAACAGAGCAATTATACCAAAATTCTTGTTTATACCCACTACGGAACGAACATAACGGCATTTAGGCTATTTGTTGAAATTTATCAAGGGCAAGACAGAGTTTTATAACTTACTGGCTATCAGTATATTTACAAAGAGCCACATTCAGTATACGATTGAACCCTATTCAGTATACGACTGAATGGCATTCACTATACGACTGAATTAGGTTCAGAATACGACTGTTCCTTAAACCTACATCATTTGTAAATAATGCAGATTATTATTCGGTTCTTGTTTCAATTCATAAACCACATATAAAGAAAGTATTAACATCTCTACTCCCCCGGACATTCACTACCTAATAATAGTTATTTTATGCTGTTCAACATAAAAAGAGAAGTATCTCTTATAAAATTACGGAATTTATTCAGTATTTTTGCGCGCTCTAAAGGATAACATTATCTAACCTACTAACAAAAACAAATTTTATGGAATTGAACAAAACCTTTACCAATGGGCTTTGGAATAAAGAAATCAATGTCAGTGATTTCGTCAGTAAAAACATCGCACCCTATACCGGAGATGCATCTTTCCTGCAGGGACCTACCGAACGTACCAAACGTATCTGGGACATCTGTCTGAAGGCTCTCGAAGAAGAAAGGAACAACAATGGCGTCCGTTCACTGGACAATACCACCGTATCTACCATCACTTCTCATAAAGCCGGGTATATTGATAAGGACAATGAACTTATTGTCGGTTTGCAGACTGATGAACTGTTGAAACGATCCATCAAACCTTTCGGAGGCATCAACGTGGTAGCAAAAGCATGCCGTGAAAACGGAGTGGAAGTGGACGATAAAGTAAAAGACATCTTCACCCATTACCGCAAAACACATAACGACGGCGTATTCGATGTATATACCGAAGAAATCCGTTCCTTCCGCTCACTGGGATTCCTTACCGGATTGCCCGACAACTATGCCCGCGGACGTATCATCGGCGACTACCGCCGATTGGCTCTCTACGGCATCGACCGTCTGATTGAAGCCAAGCAGGAGGACTTGCGCAACCTCACCGGCCCGATGACCGAAGCACGCATCCGTCTACGCGAAGAAGTGGCAGAACAAATCAAAGCTTTGAAGGACATCAAGGTTATGGGCGAATATTACGGACTCGACCTCAGCCATCCGGCTACATCAGCTCAAGAGGCCGTGCAATGGGTATACATGGCATATCTTGCTGCCATCAAAGAGCAGGACGGAGCAGCCATGTCACTGGGTAACGTATCTTCGTTCCTCGATATATTCATTGAATACGATCTGGCTCACGGAAAAATCAATGAGACGTTTGCACAGGAACTGATAGACCAGTTCGTCATCAAGCTGCGCATGGTACGCCATCTGCGTATGCAATCATACAATGATATCTTTGCCGGTGACCCGACTTGGGTGACCGAAGCCATCGGAGGACGCTTCAATGACGGACGCGTGAAGGTCACCAAGACTTCTTTCCGCTTTTTGCAGACGCTATACAACCTCGGTCCTTCTCCGGAACCGAACTTGACCGTATTGTGGAGTCCCGAACTGCCGGAAGGCTTCAAGGATTTCTGCGCCAAAGTTTCTGTAGATACCAGCTCCATCCAGTACGAAAACGACAACCTGATGCGTGAAGTGCGCAACTGCGACGACTACGGCATCGCCTGCTGTGTATCCTACCAAGCCATCGGCAAACAAATCCAGTTCTTCGGCGCACGTGCCAACCTTGCCAAGGCCCTGCTGCTCGCCATCAACGGTGGACGTTGCGAAAATACCGGAACTGTCATGGTGAAAGGTATTCCCGTATTGACCGGTGAGACATTGAAGTTTGAGGAAGTTATGGCCAACTACAAGAAGGTACTGACTGAAATAGCCCGTGTCTACAACGAGGCCATGAATATCATCCACTACATGCATGATAAGTATTATTATGAGAAAGCCCAGATGGCATTCATCGATACCGACCCACGCATCAATCTGGCATACGGTGTTGCCGGCCTTTCCATCGCCATAGACTCACTGTCTGCCATCAAATACGCCAAAGTCACTGCACGCCGCAACGAAATCGGCCTGACCGAAGGTTTCGACACTGAAGGTTCATTCCCCTGCTTCGGCAATAATGACGACCGTGTGGACCACCTGGGAGTAGACCTCGTTTACTATTTCAGCGAAGAACTGAAAAAGCTGCCTGTCTACAAGAATGCCCGTCCCACCCTTTCCTTGCTGACTATCACCTCCAACGTGATGTACGGCAAGAAGACCGGTGCCACTCCGGACGGACGCGCCAAAGGTGTTGCCTTTGCTCCGGGTGCCAACCCAATGCACGGACGTGACAAGAACGGTGCCATCGCTTCCTTGAGCTCCGTAGCCAAATTGCGCTACCGCGACTCGCAGGACGGCATCAGCAATACGTTCTCCATTGTTCCCAAATCACTGGGCCCGACACCGGAAGAACGTGTAGAGAACCTGGTAACCATGATGGACGGCTACTTCACCAAAGGTGCCCACCACTTGAACGTAAACGTACTGAACCGCGAAATGCTGGAAGATGCCATGGAACATCCTGAAAAGTATCCGCAACTCACCATCCGCGTTTCCGGCTATGCCGTGAACTTCGTGAAGTTGAGCCGCGAGCATCAGTTGGAAGTCATCAGCCGTTCATTCCACGAAAGAATGTAATATGATAAATGTACACTCCTACGAAAGTATGGGAACATTCGACGGGCCGGGTCTCCGGCTCGTCGTTTTCCTGCAAGGATGTCCGTTCCGTTGTCTGTATTGTGCCAATCCGGATACGATTGATGTAAAAGGAGGCACTCCCACCACTCCGGAAGAGATTCTGCAAATGGCTATCAGCCAAAAGGCATTCTTCGGGAAGAAAGGAGGTATTACTTTCTCCGGCGGTGAGCCTACCCTGCAAGCAGAAGCGCTGATTCCTCTTTTCAAGGAGCTGAAGGCGAACGGCATCCATATCTGTCTGGACAGTAACGGAGGCATCTGGAATGAAAAGGTGGAAGAGCTCTTTAGCCTGACTGACCTCGTGCTGCTGGACATCAAGCAATTCAATCCCGAACGCCACCGTACGCTGACGGGACGAAGCAACGAACAGACACTCCGCACCGCTGCCTGGCTCGAAGAACATGAACACCCCTTCTGGCTGCGCTATGTACTGGTCCCCGGTTACAGCGATTCGGAAGAAGACACCCGCCTGCTGGGTGAAAGTCTTGGCAAATACCAGCAGATACAACGGGTGGAAATACTTCCTTATCACCGTCTGGGCGTTCACAAATACGAAGCCATGGGATGGGATTACAAATTGAAAGAAGTGAAGGAAAATACTCCGGAACAACTGGAACGGGCAGAAAAACTGTTCAAAGAGTATTTCACGAATGTGATAACCAACTAAAACAGAAAAGCAAGGCTGTCCGGATATGATTCCAGACAGCCTTGCTTTTCATTTATAGGGTAAGAATCCTATTCTTTCAAGTTATAGGTAATCTGCTGTACATCATCACTACTGCCACCCACCATAAAGACGAAATCACCAGGTTCTACCATATAATTCATCTCATTGTCATAGAATCCCAGTGCATCGTCAGTTATCTGAAAAGCTACAGTTTTGCTTTCACCCACATTCAGATGAATTTTCCTGAAGCCCTTCAATTCCTTTATCGGACGCGTAACAGAGGCTACCTTATCCTGCACATACAATTGAACTACTTCCTCTCCTGCACACTTACCGGTATTAGTCACTTTTACCGACACCTCCGTATGGACGCCTGCAGCCTTGCCCGGCAGCAGTTTCAAATCAGAATATCCAAAATCCGTGTACGAAAGCCCATATCCGAAAGGATAGGCAGGCTCAGTGGAAGCATCGATATAAGATGCCTTATAGGTCTGTTTCAATGCGGTAGGGCGGCCGGTGCTCTTATTCTGATAATAAATGGGAATCTGTCCTACGTGTGCAGGAAATGTCATGGGCAATTTAGCCGAAGGATTATACTCTCCCCACAACACATTGCATATGGCATTGCCGGCCTCACTTCCCAGCCACCAAGTACACAGTACCGCATCAGCATGTTCCCTTATCTCATTGAAGATTACCGGACGCCCACACATGACAAGAGCAATGACAGGTTTTCCAGTCTTTGCCAGTTCCGACACCAGTTTCTGCTGCCCCTCGGGTATGGCTATATTCACTTTGGAAGCCTTCTCGCCACTCTGACCGAATCTCTCGCCTACCGCCACAACAATGACATCCGAAGCCTCAGCAGCCTGTAATGCTTCCTGCAATCCGGTCAACTGATTGCTCTTCATATCATAGCCTTCAGCATAGCTCACCTCCAGTCCTTTCCGGACCAATGCATCATATAAGGTCACCACTTTGTTCCGGTCCGTAGTGGCAGCCCAAGCACCTGCCATATCGTACTGGGATTTTGAGAGTCCTCCTATCAAGGCTATCTTCCTCGTCTGTGCCGTCAACGGAAGCACAGATTCCCTATTCTCCAGCAATACAACGGAACGCTCGGCCATACGGAGCGAAGCATTACGGACTTCGGGCGCATTGAGTATTCTGGCCGCTCTTTCCGGATTACAGTAGCGAAAAGGGTCCTCAAACAATCCCAACTCATATTTCTTCTCCAATATACGCCGTACTGCATCATCAAGCACACTCTCCTTTACTTTCCCTTCTTGAACAAGCTCCTTCAGATAAGTCAAGTAGCAGGTACTTACCATCTCCATGTCCAGACCAGCATTCAGCGCTTTGGCTGCGGCATCTTTCTTGTCAACAGCATAACGGTGGTTCACCAATTCCTCTACCGAATTATAATCGGACACAACAAATCCCTTAAATCCCCACTGCTCTCTCAATAGCCGGTTGAGCAAGAAATCATTGGCAGTACAAGGAATATTATTAAAATCATTGAAAGCACTCATCACGGTAGCTGCTCCTACCTTTATGGCCGCCTTATAGGGAGGCATATAAAAATTGGCAAAGTGGCCCATTGACATATCCACACTATTATACTCCTTTCCTGCTATCGGTGCACCATATCCGGCAAAATGTTTCATACATGCCATGACAGTCGTCGTGTCTGCCAAATCGTCTCCTTGCAAGCCTCTGACACGCGCCTCCGCTACCCGAGAACCATAATAAGGGTCCTCACCGGCCCCTTCCATGACGCGTCCCCAACGTGCGTCCCACGAAATATCCACCATCGGGGCAAAAACCCAGTTCAAACCATCGGCGGCACTTTCCAAAGCATTGTAGCGTGCAGCTTCCTCAATCATGGCCAAATCGAAACTTGCAGCCTCGGCAAGCGGAAGCGGAAATCCGGTACGATAGCCGTGGATAACATCCAGTCCGAAAATTAAAGGAATGCGCAAACGCGATTGCAAAGCAAGCTCTTGATAACGGCGTATATCCTTTACTCCTATCACATTCAGCATAGAGCCTATTCTGCCTTGCCGGACATACTCTTCTTTAGGAATATTTCCACCGTCGGGTCCGGTAAAATTCCCTCGGTAGGTGCATTGTGCAAGCTGGCCTATCTTTTCATCCAGCGTCATCTGCTTCATCAAGCTTGAGATGAATTTCTCCTTCTCCGTAGTTTGTGCCGAGGTAAAGGTGTTACCAAGTCCCCACAGACAAACCATCAGTATTATTATCTTTTTCATACTGCCATTCTTGTTTTGATATTTATTTTATCATAAAACAACAGTTGCCTTCAATGGTAAATCAGCTGAAGAAGGACCTGCCAGAATCTCAAAAGTCCCCTTTTCCACTACAAACCGATGTGATTCCACATCATAGTAGGCAAAGGCTTCCTCATCCAGCAATATCCGAACGCGCTTGGTTTCACCCTTCTTCAAGTAAACCTTATCGTAGCCTTTCAACTCCTTCAATGGACGCGGAACAGAACATTCCACATCCCGCACATATACCTGAGCCGCTTCCGCAGCATCCATCTTTCCGGTATTCTTGATGTCAAAGCTTACCGTAACCCGGCTTCCCCCCGTCTTCTCAACACTCAGATTACTATATTCAAAACTACTGTATGACAGTCCATACCCGAAAGGATAGAGCGGCTGCTTTCCGTTCCGGTCATATCCCCTATAACCTACGAAAACACCTTCGGCATACTGCACCCGTTTATGAGGTACATTGCGATTGTCATAATAATTACCATATACCGGATTATCTTCCCATTTTTCCTCGATGCTGACTGGTAGTTTGCCACTTGGCGAAAGCTTGCCCGTAATGATTTCGGCAAGGGCCTTTCCACCCTCCTGCCCCGGATACCATGCCATCAAAATAGCTTGTACACTCTGCCCCCAATTGCGGAAATCTATTCCACCTCCGGCATTCACCACCACAGCCACATTATCATGAAGTGAAGCCACTTTATTAATGAGATATTCCTGCCCGTATGACAATGCAAACGGACGGTCGAACCCTTCACCTTCTGTACTGCTGTTGAACCCGGCACATACAATAACATTCCTGGCATGCTTCAGTGAAGAGGCCAAACGCTCCTCATCCATCATTCCTGCCTGGAAACTGACAGTCGCCTCACCCACATTATCAAAATATTCAATACGCAACCGGTATATCTCCCCTGCACTGACCTGCATAAATGCACTGCGGGTACTGAATGAATGGTTCCCCCAATCTCCGGTAATCAGCTTATCGTTTACAAACAGACGGTATCCGTCATCGCCAGCCAGCTGGAACTTGACAGTTCCATCCTTGTCAGCCTTGTAAACTCCCGTCCAACGGGCAGAAAACTGATCTACCGGCATGCCGTCGAACGGTGCACCGTATTTCCAGGCATGGTCTATGGCAGGCTCTATGGCAGCTTGAAAGAGTTCTCCGGTAAGATTACGAGTATTATAATATTCGCCCTTAAAACCGTTTTGCGTAAAACTGCCATCCGTATAAATCTGTTGGGACATATCCTTATAAAGAATGCTGTCAGACAGCAGCTCTATCTGTCTGCCGCCCTTCAACTGAACCATACCGTCATAGAGTGACACTACCGAATAAGGGGTGACAAATCCGCTTCCTCCTCCTGTGGGAATAATATCGGCATTAGGCCCGATTACCAATGTTCTACCGTTCCGGTAAGGCAACGTACCGTTATCATTTTTCAATAAGACTACTCCTTCTCTCGCCAAGTCAAGTGCAATTTCCTTAGACTGTGCATTGTCTTTATCGATAGATTTATCTTCTCTCGGAGTATCAAGTGCTCCAAAAGCAATCAATGTCTGGAGTATATGCCGGACTTTGGCGTCAATGGTCTCTTCCTTCACGATACCATTCTCTATTGCCGGAATAAGAATTTCCCTGGTCATGAATTTACCGACGGGCATTTCCAAATCCAACCCTCCATTAGCGGCTCCCACACCGGAATATACAGATGTCCAGTCAGACATCAGGATACCTTTAAATCCCCACTGCTTGCGTAATACATCAATGTTCAGCCAGCTGTTTTCGGTGGCATGTACCCCGTTCAGCGGATTATAGCTATCCATGACCGCCCCTACTCCTGCTTCCTGCACAGCTTTTCGGAACGCGGGAAAATAAATTTCCTGCAGCGTGCGTTCATCCACATCTGAGCTGGCATGATGTCTGCTCCACTCCTGGTTATTGGCCGCAAAATGCTTCACCGTAGCCATAACTCCCTCTTCCTGCACTCCCAAGATATATTCTTTAGCAGTTTCGCCCGTCAAATAAGGGTCTTCACCAAAATACTCATAGTTTCGCCCGCATAGAGGAGAGCGGTAGATATTGACTCCAGGCCCCAACAGAATACTTACCCCACGGGCCTTTGCATCCCGGGCCAAACCATGTCCCAGCTCTCTAGCCAACTTACGGTTCCATGTCGAAGCCGACAAGATGCCACAAGGATACAAGGTACTTTGAGTATTGTTACGTATGCCTTGCGGACCATCGGCCATCCTGATTTCGGGTATGCCAAGCCGGGGTACAGCCCGGATATAAAAAGATTTGGGACCGGAAATGTAATCGATTTTTTCTTCCAGCGTCATTTGAGAAACCAACTCCCTGGCACGCTGCTCCACCTGGGGAGTAATACACACTTGTGCTTTTGCCGTGATTGCACAACAAAGCAATAGCCCGCTTAAGGCTACTTTCTTTTTAATCTTCATTTTGTCTATTTTACTACGTGTTTGTTATATTGCCGGGCATGTCCCGACCTACTTTCTTTCTTCTCAATCAATAAAAAACCGTGTCCCTTCATCCACCAACGAAGAAACACGGCCGAAAGTTATTAAGAAAATTCTGAATCTACAAGAAAGTGGACAAAAACATGTCTGTCCTGCTATCAATAAGTAAGACGTATACCGGCCTGCAACGTAAAGTTACACGGGTTCTCCTTGCGTATAGTCTGTATCGACGAACCGTCATCAAAGAAATAAGATACTCCCGGTTCCACATACAGGCCCACCCTATTGCTTATGTTATACTGGGCACCGACAGCACCCATGACAGAAAGCTGTACCGGTTTCACAGTCTCACTCTCAGTACCAATCTTGCCATACACACATTTTTCAATGGCACCCCCCGCCGAAACGTACATCGTAAAGTTCTTTGCATCCACAAAGTTCCAGTTGGCCCGTACCGGAATGCCAATATAATGCAGCTTCTGGCTTATCTTTTCCGAGCTGCCCTCATACCTTACGTCAGAAGCAAGATAGGTATACGTCAGCCCGCTTTCCACAGAGAAACCCTTCGCCAAGTTTTTCCGCACCGAAACACCGAAACTGAGCGGTTGTTTATGGTCTATATCCGCAATTTTCTTTTCGCGTCTTTGCAGATAGGGCATACCATCCTTAAAAACCAGTTCCTGCCCGTCGGGAATAGTAACAATGCCATTGGCCGTAGAGGATAAATCTACGTTACCGCCATAAATAGGACTTCCAGGCATGTAGTCCGACATCACATTCGCTTCCCCTTCATTCGCCAATGAAAAACCTCCCGTATTTCCTACGGACAAGCCAACCGCCCATCCTTTAGCATCCCTACCAGAACTGTTTTTTTCCGGAAGATGCAGTTTGTCCCGGCCTGACGGACGATAGCGGTCTTCCCTTGTCTCCGGTTCCTCGGTCTGCATTGTAGTTTCATGGTCCGTATCTTCCACTACCGGTTCTTCCGCCTGCTGTCCAATACCGACAACCTCATCTGCAGTTTCAACCGGCAGCATTTCCTCCTGCTGTTCTTCGCCAACCGATATTCTGATATGTTGTGCAACCAAAGGGTGACTTGCCTCCTTATTGGGCGCCGATGCATTTCCATGTGCCCGATAAGCAGGCTCTATGGAATTAGTCCGTATGGCAGGTACTGTCTGTTCCGGCAAGACGTCCGGAGCCACAGCCAAAGCGGGCACTGACGTATGCCGCATTTCATTCCCTACCGGACTCTGCAACAGCCACAGACTGACGGACGAAACCGCCACCAGCAACACAGCTGCCGCGGCCACCGCCCAGCGACGGAAAGGTATCATCCTATGCGGTCCGGTTATCGGAGCTCCGGAAACGGACAATTCCTTCTCCAACCGCTCCCATCCGGCAACCGGCAGCGGTTCGGAATAGTCTTCCAGCTTGTCCTTTATCTTTTTCAACCACAATTCATCTTCCATACGTTCCTTCATTTAATCATTTCTTTTCATCCACTCACGTACTTTTGCCGCTAAAGTCGCTTTAGCACGCGTCAACTGCGAGGCAGAGGATTTTTCATTAATTCCCAATAGTCGAGCAATCTCCTTATGGGATTTCTCTTCAAAAATATATAAGTTGAATACGGTACGATAGCCGGCAGGCAATTCACTGATAAACTGCATCAGTACCTTTTGAGGAATGACATCTATTGACGAACCTTCCGGTTCCTCATAAGCTTCGGGTGCATTCTCCAAGGCCGATGACTGATTCATCACATCATTTTTCCGCAAATACTGCAACACCGTATTCACCATTACGCGTTCCATCCATGCCCGCAGAGAACCCTCTCCCCGCCAAGTGAACTTATCGAAAGAATCAAAAAGTTTCAGAAAACCGTCATGCATCAGGTCTTGGGCAGTCTCCTGGTCACCTGCATAACGGAGGCATACGCTGAGCATGCGTCCCGCATAGCGCTCATACAGTTCTTTGCGGGCAAGATTGTCTCCTTGCCTACAGCGTTCTGCCAATTCCTGTTCTTCCATTCTCTCTTTTAACACGTGTTTACCCTATAAATGCAATCGGCGCAAAAATACTGCATCAGGCAGAGAAGAAAATCATACTTTCATTTCTTTAACAGTATACTACGCAGTATTTAGCTTTTCACCGCATTTTTTGAATACAAAAATAAGTTTTAAACAGAAAAAGAGCTAAAACCTACCACTTATGAAGAAACTGAGAATGACATTGGCAGCATCCATGCTTTTATTCCTGACTGCCATTGTATTGCAATCATGCCTGGACGATTGGGATGACAAATATGACACTTTGTTCGCCGTAGGTACGGTAAAGGTCATCGAAGGAAAAGACTACTATTTCTCACTGGACGAAGGCAGTAAACTATATCCCAGTGACACAACCTATGTTCACGACTATGCCGTAATAGACGGCCAGAGGGCTTTCATCTACTTCCGCGAACTGGAAGAGAAACTTCCAGGCTACGAATATAATGCCCAAATAAAGCACATCGAAAACATTCTGACCAAAGACATCTACTCCATGCCTGCCGAAAAGGCAGACAGTATCGGAGACGACAACATCAACGCCACGGATTTATGGATTACGGGCGAGTATCTGAACATCAAATATCAATTCTACCACAGCAACAACGAAGATAAGAAGCACATGCTGAACCTGGTCATCAATGAAGCATCCACCGGCGAAAACGACAAACCGGATTACGTCAATCTCGAATTCCGCCACAATGCCTACAATGACAGCCAGCTCACGCTGGGCACCGGACTGGCCTCCTTCAAGCTGGACAATATAGCGGAACAACTGAAAGAGAAAAAAGGGCTGAACATCCGTGTCAAAAGTCTATATGACGGTGAACGGTTCATGACCATAGACATTAAAAAAGAAAACAACTAAATCTCCTGAAAACACATCTTTCAACATCTCAATGAGAAGCGGAGTGACATTTCAATATGTTGCTCCGCTTTATTTTTCCATATCCCGCTTAAATTCATCTTTTTCTTTGTCTATCCACCGGGAAACCCCTACATTTGTAAGAATTTTCACAATAGCAAACATTAAAACGGTCCAAAGGATATGAAATACATACTGGGAACAGTAATTGCAATACTCTGCTCGTTCACCTGCACAGACACCCTATATGGAAAATCTCCCGCAACAGACGTCGACGATATTCTGATAATCAACACTTATACAGAAGCCAATCCCTGGAGTAATGATTTCATCACCTCCATTGTGAACATGGCATCACAGAACAGCCACATCGGAGTATACACCGCACACATGAAAATGCTGACACTTGACGAGGAAAATAAACTGAAGACATTCAAAGAGAGCTTGTTCAAGAGTTACAAGAACCCTAAACTTATCGTGCTTATCGGATGCGGAAGTTTCATCATGTGCGATGAACTGAACCGGCAGTGGCCCGATATCCCCATGATATTATGTGGTGAGAGGGATTATACCGGTCCTAAGGAAACAATGATACGCGAGCACGCCCTGCCCCGCACAGAGCGTATTCCCATCAGTGACCTACAGAAGAAGTACAATCTGACCTTAATGCAATCCAGTGTATACCTGAACGAGAACCTGCAACTCATGAAGCAACTCATCCCCAAAATGGATAAGGTCATGTATATAGGGGATGAAACATACATCTGCCAGCAGAACGACTATGACTTGTCCGAGATTATCCGTGAAAAGTATCCGGAGTTGGATTACCAGTTCCTTAGTGCGAAGGACATCCGAACGGACAGCCTTTTCAATATACTGAACCACGTGAATCCCCATACTACCGGAGTCATCTTTTCATCCTGGCTGTACAAGAGCTCTCCCCATGACAATATCATGAGGAGTAATTCCCACCGGGTCATCTCTACCGCCCCCATCCCTTTGTTTTCGCTAAGGGCCATCGGTATTGAAGAAGAAGGGGGGATTGTAGGCGGCTACATTTACAACAAAGAGAAATATAATGCCCGGCTACTGGAAACCATCCACAAGATATTGGATGGTACCCCGGCACGCAACATCCCGTTATACTATCCCGACGACGGAGCCCCCGTATTCAACTATAAATCCCTTCTGCAGCGTGACCTGAATCCGAAGCTATGCCCCAAGGGTACCATATTCTACAACATGCCTCCCACCTTCTGGGAGAAGTACGAATATGTCATTATCAGTATCACTGCCGCAATCATAACTCTGCTGTTCTTTTTCCAATATCTCCGCCTACAGTCACTGAGTAGAATCAAAAGATTACAGCAGCAACAACTGGACAGCAATCTCAAATACCGAAATCTGATAAACAACATGCCCATCCTATACATGTATGAGAAACTTATAAAAGATGAAAAAGGGCGCATTACTGACACCTTATATATAGATGTCAACAATTTCTTCGAAGACAGATTTATCATGCGCAAAGAGGCTGTCGGCAAGCGGGGAAGCGAATTATTTCCCGAATCCATGAACGAGTTCCTCCATTTCATGAATATCGCATTGAAGGAGAAACGTTCCGTAACTTTCCCCTATTATTACAAGAAGATAGACACTTTCTACGACATTGTAGTCAAGGCAAGCGACAATGGCGAATACATGCACGTCTTCTGCGTTGACAGCACCGAGTTGCACCACACCCAAATACAGTTGAGGTCGACAAACCGGAAACTTTCCATGGCACTCGACGTTGCCAACATCGTACCATGGAAATGGAACCTCCGGACACACACCATACTCTGCGATGTCAACAAGCCGATAGAGCTCAGCAATAATGCCGGTATCATGGACGATGAACAGCTGTCCGTACCCGACAGCCAGTATTTCTCCAAAATACACAAGGAAGACCTGGAAAAAGTGAAACAAGCCTATACAGACCTGATTGAGGGACGTATCCAGAAAGTCAAGGAGGAATACCGCGTCATCAATCATGCCGACGGACACAAACACTTCGACTGGGTGGAGGCCCAGGCCGCCGTAGAAACCTACGACGAGAACAATAAGCCGCTGACCCTGGTGGGCTCTTCGCTGGTTATCACCGAACGGAAAAAGATGGAGACGGAACTGGTTTCCGCCAAGAACCGTGCGGAAGAGTCGAATAAACTGAAATCCGCATTCCTCGCCAACATGAGCCATGAAATCCGTACGCCGCTCAATGCCATTGTGGGATTCTCCGGAATATTGGCTTCCACCGAAGAGGAGGAAGAAAAACAAGAATACGTCAGCATCATTGAGAACAACAATACTTTGCTGCTGCAACTCATCAGTGACATTCTGGACTTGTCAAAGATAGAAGCAGGCACAATGGAATTCATTGATACGGATTTTGAATTGAACAAAGTGATGAGAGAGCTGGAAAGTTTGCTCTGCCTGAAGCTATCGCCCGAAAAGAATGTCACCCTCTCCTTTGAGCCCGGACTGCCCGAATGCCACATTCATTCCGAGCGTAACCGCTTGTCTCAACTCGTCATCAATCTGGTGACCAATGCCATCAAGTTTACCCAAGAAGGCAGTATCCGTTTTGGCTACAAGCTGCAAGACGACAAGATGCTTTATTTCTACGTATCCGATACGGGATGCGGTATCCCCGAAGACAAACAAGAGAGCATATTCGGCCGCTTTGTCAAGCTCAACAATTTTGCCCAAGGCACCGGACTGGGATTATCCATCTGCCAGATGTTGGTACAGCACATGGGAGGCAATATCGGACTGACTTCCAAGCCCGGCGAAGGCTCTACCTTCTGGTTCACCCTCCCCTATGTGCCGACAAGCCGCATCTGGCAGGCAGAAAGCAAGACCGAACCTATAAAAGTAAAAAAGCAGAAAATCACCGTCTTGGTTGCCGAAGACCATGACAGCAACTTCCGGTTGATTGAGTCCATCCTACGAAAAGACTACAATCTGATACATGCATGGAATGGGCAGGAAGCCGTGAGTATGTTCAGGGAATACGACCCGCAGCTTATTTTGATGGACATCAACATGCCGGTGATGAATGGTTACGAAGCGACCAGGGAAATACGCAAATACTCTACACAAGTCCCCATCATAGCCGTCACCGCATTTGCCTATGCTTCTGATGAACAGCAGGTCATGGAAAACGGCTTCGACGCATATATGGCTAAACCTATCAATGCCAATCAGCTGAGGACACAAATATCAGCTATACTGAAGCAGCATATTATCTTTATGTAAAAAACATCCGGACGGAAGAAGCATGCCAACGTCCGGATGGCGAGTATCAGAATTCATTGTTCAGGCAAGTCAGCCTCAACGAACCGTTGAACGCTTCGGCAGACAATCGCGTCCTGACCTGCACCTGCACGCTGCCCTTCGGCTGGACATCAAAATAATTGTCGCTATACACACTTTCATTGTCGGCAACGGACAAGCATACGGCACGGGCAAACTTGTCTGCCGAAACCATCACTTCATATCCACCTTCAATGGAACGGACTTCAGTCTGCAAATCCACCTTCGGATAATCCATATCCTTCTGCTTGCCCAGATAGTAGTTGTTATGGTACACCCTGCCCGATTTGTCCGTATAGTCTACGCGGACATATACCGTTCCTCTATCTGCCCCCTCCAGCAACTTGGCAAGCGGTGCGGAAAAACAGACACGGCTGTCATTACCGGAGATGCCGACAGACTTGTCCCAGTGATGAACCACGGTTCCGTCGAACTGGCAGACCTGGAGCTGCAGCCGGCCGGAAGTATTCTCCAAGCGGTCGGACACTGCATATACTTTCAAATCATCCCCCTCCACTACCGAAGAAATCAGGATGTCATCATAGGCCTTGCGGACATAATAGTGCTGCGCCTTCCAGCGTCCGTAATAGTCACGGCTCGCCCAGGAAGCTACGGGCCAACAGTCGTTGTGCTGCCAGAAAAGCGTCCCCATATTATACGGCATCTGGCGGCGGTGCGACTCGATGGCCGTCTTGATGGCATCTCCCTGCAGCACATGGTTCATATAAAGAAATGCCCGGAAATCACGCGGTTTTTTATATTCATTCAACAGGTAAGTCTCAATCAGCCCGTTGGCATGGTCGCCACCACGCTGATGGGACATCATCACCTCGGAACGTATATCCCAGTCTTCGGGGTAAGGAGCATAGCGCTTGACGGACTCGAACTCTGGAAAAGACTGAAAACCGTACTCGCTGAAAAAGCGGGATTTCTCGCTGTCATAATCAGAAATGGGTGCTTTACCATGCCAGACACTCCAATAGTGACGGTCCCCGTCAGTAGTACCGGACATCTCTCCCTCGAATGCGAACGGAGAAGAAGGCCAATAGAAGGTTCCGGGTGCATACTCCCTGACCACCCCGGGTAAGGTGACATGATACTGCTGCCGGTACTGTGCCCAAATCTTGTCGGCATATTCCTTGTTCTGCCGTTCTATCTCGCACTTCCAGCCCCAGCCCAGCCAGGCATCCTGGCATTCATTATTTCCACACCACAAAGCAATGCAGGCATGATTGCGCAAACGTTTCACATTGTCCACCGCCTCCTGGTGGATATTATCGAGTAGGGCGCCTTCTGCCGGATACATGCTGCAGGCAAACATGAAGTCCTGCCAAATCATGATCCCATACTCATCACACAAATCATAGAAGACATCGTTCTCATAGATACCTCCACCCCAGACGCGCAACATATTCATGTTTACACCGGCGGCATCGAGAATCGTCCTTTTATAATTCTCGGGAGTGACGCGCGGCAGGAAGTTATCCGAAGGGATGTAATTGGCTCCTTTGGCAAAAACCGGACGCCCGTTCAACTCTATATAGAAAGTATGCCCGTCCTTATCCGGCTGATGCACCACCTTCAAAGAGCGTATGCCCACCCTTTCGGTTTTAGAGTCCAACAATTCCCCACCTGCAATGATATCCGTACGGAAACGATAAAGAAAAGGCTCCCCCAGTCCATTACTCCACCACAGCTTCGGCTTGTGAAGGACAAAATCAACGGTCACCCGATTGGTGCCTCGCTTCAAATCCGCTTGCCACTCGCCAAGCACTCTTCCAGTAACCTCATCCGTTATCGTGACCAACACTCCATTCATATCCTTATCGGCATCCAGCTCCACATGTCCGGCAATCACGGCCCTGCCTGCACCGACTTCCTTCTGCTCGATAAACACATCGTTGATTCTCAAATCGCTCCAAGCCCTGATATACACCGGACGCCAGATGCCGGAGGTAACCAGACGTGGGCCCCAGTCCCAGCCATAATGATAACCCGCCTTACGGGCAAAAATGCTTATCTTCTTGTTGAACAAGCCCCCGTTTTCAGACTGGTCATTGGATGCCGGATACTGGTAGGGAAGTGCATCCCATTTGGGGACGTCTATCTTTACCGGCGAATGGAAGTACACCTTCAATATATTATTCTCCTCCCTAATGTACTGCCTGACGGGGATAGACCAGCGGCGAAACATATTGTCCGCTTTCAGTATACATTCATCATTCAAATAAACGTCAGCGTAAGTATCCAGCCCCTCGAACACAAGCTCCATATTCTCTTTCCGCATCATGCCGGCAGCAAGGGTAAAGCAAGTTTCATAAACCCAGTCTTCCTTGTCAATCCATTGTAATCCCCGTTCGTTCAACCGGAAAAACGGGTCTTCAATAATCTTGTTCTGCAGTAAGTCCGTGTGGACTACTCCCGGAACTGTAGCCGGATACCAATTGGTCAGTCTCGCCTGCCGGAATTTCCAGCCTTCATGAAGGTTCTTTACCGCTGTTTTTAGTTTCATACGAGTGTGTTTCATAGTTTTCTTTGACTACTCTAAATTACGGATAGACAAAAATACGACATTCAAAGGATACTTTATAATATCTTCTTAACGAAACATGATACAATCCCGTACACACCTACCGGGTCAGCGTCGCTGCACATCTGCTGCAGTGTGACTGCAAACGTGTTGCAGCGCTACTGCATATATGCTGCAGTGACACTGCATATGTGTTGCAGCGCCACTGCAAAGCTGAATGCAGTAGCACTGCAAAAAGCATGCACTTGCTTTGCAGTGGCAATGCATTATCCCATCGCCTTATTATGAAAGGAGATGTCATCCAGCTTCATTATCTATAATTAATTTACAAAGACATAGTTTCCAAGTCTTTCAAAGCAAACGGAGTACAAGCAAAAAAGGTCTACAAATCATAGATTTGTAGACCTTTACCCGCTAGTTTTCCATCTTATTCAGAACTGTTGCGGAGAGAGGGGGATTCGAACCCCCGATACCCTTTAGGGGTATACACGCTTTCCAGGCGTGCCTCTTCAACCACTCGAGCACCTCTCCTTGTTCGGGGCGCAAAAGTAAGGGAAGTTTTTGGAATTACCAAATGTTCGGGCAAAATATTAAAAGTCCGTTCAAGCAACCAATGCCGGAACGGACTTTCAACACTCAATAAAACATACTTATCATTACCGTGATCTGACTTCCCGTCTCATAAATATGACATACGAAAGAGCAAAACAGATGACAGTAGCTGCAATCAGTCCGGTGAGCTGCGGCCACACCACCAAAAGACTCTGTCCCAATGGCAGCGGACTGGGAATGGCCCCCTGAACCTGCTCCATAGTAAGCGGTCCCAAACTTCTGACGGAAGGCATCAGCAGCGTTGTGGTCGCCTCATTGAACAGTTCGCTAGGTGCCAGACGCATCAGACCGAGAATAAATTTCTGGTAACTGACTATCTGATAAGGAGATGCCAGCTGCGAAGGGCTCAATGCCTTGGCAACCAGATTGACAATCATCGTATAGAACACGCTGAAAAACAACCATACCGCCACCGAAGCCAATGCCGAGGTGGCCGCCTGACGGAAGCAAAGCGAAAACAGAATGGCCAGATTCAGCCAGAATGCCACATAGAACACACTGATTATGAGAAAGAATACAATCCTCCAAAATTCTTCTGCTGTGGGAGGAATGCCTATCGCTATCAACCCGCAGCCCATTACGAGGAATCCCAGTACAAACAGCATGATACCTATCACAATCAATGCAGCCACGAACTTGGCATTGATAATGCAATCACGATGAACAGGCTGTGACAGCATACGGCTCAACGTCCCCTTGTTCTGTTCCGAATTTATAGCATCGAATCCCAGCGCAATCCCCAACAACGGCCCCAGAAAGTTGATAAACTGCACAAAAGAAGGCAATGTGCCATCCGAGGCTGTGAATAACTTCAAGAAAAGGAACGAACCGTCCGGGTCATTGGGCTTGATGGCGGCACCTATGTTGGTAAGCGAGGTATAGAGTGAGCCCATGCACGTAAGCAAAATGATTCCCATCAAGATAATGAACCGCCAACTTTTCACATGGTCGGATATTTCCTTGTTAACGACTACCCAAAAAGGATAATTGACTTTATTCATGCCTTTCTCCTCCTTCCTCCATATAATGGCTATAAATATCAGATAATTCTTGATGCTTGTCCTTCAAATCAGACATATCAATCAAGGTGACCAGCTTCCCACTGTTGAACAGTCCCACGCGGTCGCAAACTTTCTGCACCTGGTCCAGGTGGTGGGAAGAGAACAAGACGGTCAGTCCCTCCTTCCGGCTCAACTGCCTAATGAGCTCGATGAACTCCTGAACACCGGCAGGGTCTATTCCCGAAGTAGGTTCATCCAGGATTATAATTTCCGGATTTTTGATAAGCACGTCCGCCAGTCCCAATCGCTGGCGCATACCGCGCGAATATTTCCCGGTCTTCTTTTTCATCTGTCCGGCAAGCCCCACATGCTCCATCAGCTCCAGCGCCTTGACTTTCGCTTCGGCATCCGAAATGCCATTGAGACGCGCAGTATATATAAGGTTTTCCGGACCGGTCATGTCATCATAAAACCCCACATCTTCGGGCAGATAGCCTATCTTCCGCTTTACCTCGATAGGATGCCTGGTAGAGTCGATACCGCAAATCTCCACAGAGCCGGAAGTGGGTTCCGTCAGTCCCAGCATCATCAGGATGGTAGTTGACTTGCCGGCGCCGTTTGGCCCCAATAATCCGAAAATCTCCCCTTTACGGATAGTCAAGCAAATGCGGTCTACGGCAGTGAAGCGCCCATACTGCTTGGTCAAGTCTGTCAATGCAATCACTCGCTCGTCCATGCTCACCTCCTTCCATATTTACGGAACAGATAGCATACGGCACCTATGGCAACGATTATTATCAAAACGCCCACCCATCCCCATATCATCGGGGTTTTCACGGCAATGCGGAATTGGGCGTCTGTATTCACTTCAGGAGTTTTGGCCGTCATGGTAGCCACATAATCTCCGGGCAATGCCTTTTTGGATGCTTTCATGGTAGCTACGACATTGGCCGTTTCCCCCGCCTTCAGCATATCAATCTTCGAAGGCTCAAAAGACACTTCCCAGTCCACGGGCTTATTGGCAGAAAGCTGGATATCTTTCAACAATGAAGAGCCGGTATTCCGGACCACCAACTCGATACGCTTCACATCTCCCGCTGTGATTTCGGTACTCAACAATCCTCTGGGCGTGGACAATTCCATCTCGTAGGAACCCGTGACAACAACTTCCAGCTCCAAGTCGGCAGAAGTCGTACCGGTAGCCGCACGTACCGGAATCTTGTAATTGCCGGCTTCCACATTGGCGGGAGGGACAATCTCTATACTCACATTCTGGCTGCTGTTCGCTTCCACCTGGGCAGAAGTGGCCTGCTTATAGTTGGGCTTGAACACGACACTCCAGCCTCTGGGGGCATTGGCCATCAGCGCATACAGCTGCTGGTCGGCCGTCTGGTTTTTCAAAGTGGCATTGAAGGTAAAGGTGGACTTGGAATTGCCCTGCATATTGGGCTGGTCGGTAGTGAACTCGGTCTGGTAAGTTCCTTTCTGGGCCACGACCACCTCCAGCGGCAGTTTGGTTTCTCCGGCAAATACTGTGAAATGATAACTTCCTTTATTTACTTTTAGAGGAACTTCCACTTTCAAATTGAACGTTTTCTTTTCCTGGGGCAGTACAGAAAGCTGGCTGAGGGTCCAGCCGCCTGACTTGATTTCATGCTTCCAACTGCCCGGCAATCCGCTGACCGAGAGATTTGCATTTGTAACCCCGTCCGTGTTGTTAATCAAATCAATGCTGTAATCAATGGACGCTCCGGGCGTCACGGAAATTTTTGTGTAAGGAGTGTACAGAATTATGCTTCCAGATTCATCGGCATGTACACTTAAGGGAAAGGCTCCCAACAAAATAACTAACAATAAAATACAATTTGTTCTCATAGTCATAAAAAAGTTCTTATGGTTATTTAATTATGAATATTTTCCCAATTTGTGCGTTGCAAAAATAAAAGATAGCTATATTAGTAGCTGTTAAAAGAAACAAAAGAATATAATTGCGGACACAATATACCCTGCGATGACCTGCTTTTCTTATCTTTGCGATTCCTATTGATACAAACGAATACCATACCGACATGAGAATCCCTGAAATACGCTTACAGAACCAGCAACTGTCCACTCCACTCTTCGGCCACCCGAAAGAGCTGGTCTCCTGGATGGGCGCCATGCAGGCACAAGACTATACAATGGTGAAATGGGCCGTAGGTATGCGGCTGAAGTCACCGGGAATTCAAGCCGTGGAAAAAGCCCTGCATCAAGGGGAAATACTGAGAACCCACATAATGCGTCCCACATGGCACCTGGTAGCAGCAGAAGACATTCGTTGGATGCTGAAACTCTCTGCACAACGCATCAAATCCGCCAATGATTCTTATGCAAAAGGACATGGTCTGGAAATCACGGAACAGCAATATGACAGAAGCCATACCGTACTCGGGAATATCCTCAGCGGGAAGCGAAGCCTGACGAAACAAGAGATTGCGGAACATTTTGAACGTTCGGGACTGCTTGCAGACAACTACCACATGACCCGCTTTATGTCGCGTGCCGAAGTCGAAGGTATTGTGTGTAGCGGAGAATGCCGTGGACGACAACACACCTATGCCCTTCTGGACGAAAGAGTTCCACCTACCCCCGAACTGACGAAAGAAGAAGCGCTGGCCCGTCTGGCTACAGCCTATTTCCGCAGCCATGCCCCCGCTACCCTGCAAGACTTCTCCTGGTGGTCCGGTTTGCCTTTAACGGAAGCAAGGCAATCTATTTCTCTGATAGAACCGGAACTGATGTCCGAACAATGGAACAGCCAGACATGGTACATCCATGACTCCTGCCGGACATCTGGAAAGGCGACCGGCAACCTGCACCTTCTTCCCTCCTACGACGAATACCTGATAGGATACAAGGACCGGACGGACGTCCTACCCAAAGAGGACTATTCCAAAGCTTTCACCAACAACGGATTGTTCTTTCCGGTACTTCTCTATAAGGGGCATGTAGTAGGAAATTGGAACAAGGCGTCCAAGAAAAAAGAAATCTTCCCGGAGCATTCGCTTTTCCGGAAAGACATCTGCCTGAAAGAGGAGTTGCTGAACCAGGCTAAAGAAAAGTACGTCCGGTTCCTAACACATTAAAGGCGGTCATCGAAGATGTTCATTGAAGAATCTCTCTATTTTGCCGAATGGAATTACCTCTATATTGTCATACAAGTCTACATGGTTTGCACCGGGAATAATCAGCAGTTCCTTATTATCACCCTGCAACTTTTTAAAAGCATCTTCACTGAAATAACGTGAATGGACCTTCCACCGTGCAGCATCAACACTGCACTACGGATTTCATCACTATATGAAAGGATAGGCATATTGATGAACGAAAGCGGTGAAGTCTTGTTCCATCCGTGATTCGAGTTGAGTGACCGCTTATGATAGCCGCGCGGTGTTTTATAATAGGCATGGTAGTCCTTCACAAATTGTGGAGCATCGGCAGGCAACGGGTCTACTACACCTCCTCCAAGAGCAAATGTACCGTTTCTATAATCCTCCGTACGCTGAGCATTAAGCTGGCGCCGCAATTCATGCCGTGCATCGGCATTCATAGAATCGAAATAACCGTTAGCATTGACCCGGCTCATGTCGTACATGGTTGCCGTAACTGTAGCCTTGATGCGAGTATCGATAGCCGCTGCATTAAGCGCCATGCCTCCCCATCCACAAATACCGAGAATGCCGATACGCTCTGCATCTACATCGTCACGGGTGGAAAGATAATCGACCGCTGCACTGAAATCTTCCGTATTGATGTCCGGCGAAGCCACATAACGGGGCTGGCCGCTACTTTCTCCCGTATAGGATGGATCGAAAGCAATCGTCAGGAATCCACGTTCTGCCAATGTCTGCGCATACAAGCCCGAAGCTTGTTCCTTCACGGCACCAAATGGGCCACTGATGGCAATGGCAGGCAATTTACCCGTCACATTCTTGGGTACATACAAATCGGCGGCAAGTGTAATGCCGTAACGGTTGTGGAAAGTTATCTTTTTATGGTCTACTTTATCACTCTGTGGGAATGTCTTGTCCCACTCTTGAGTCAGATTCAAATTCTCTTCCATAAATTTATTATCATTATTAGGATTATTTTCTGTTGCAGACAAATGTCCTGCAGCACAAAGGTTAATAACCATCGCCGCACATATGTTTTTTACCATGTTCTTCATCTCTACTTCTTTAAGTTTCGGTTGGAAATTCATTTCTTAATCCATTGCTTGACAGTTTCCCGGCTCGCTCCATTCAGCAGCCTGCCTTTTCCCCAGTTTATGCCGGGGTAATTCGTCTGCAATTCCTTTTCTGCATTAGAAATACTGCTGCTTCCCGAAGTGGCGAATGGAATAACCGTTTTACCTACAAAATCACCGCTTTCTATAAATGTATTGATGATTCTTGGAGCCAAATTCCACCAAATAGGAAAACCTATATAAATGGTATCATACTCCGCGAGACTTCCCAATTTAGAATACAATGCAGGACGTGATTTGGAATCCGACATCTCCACACTGCTGCGCGAAGCTTTGTCGTGCCAGTCCAAATCAGCAGCCGTGTACTTTTTCGCAGGCTGTATTTCGTAGAGGGTCCCATCAACAGCTTCTGCCACCAACTTGGCAGCCCTTGCCGTTGTTCCCGTTGCCGAGAAATAAGCTACCAGTGTCTTACCACCTTTTTTCTGTGCGTTAACAGTAATAGACAACAGCATAACTGCCATCATAAACAACACCAATCTTTTCATACGATATATTATTTAGTTGAAACATATAAATCCAATTGTTATAGCGATACAAAAGTAGCGGGTATTATTTATTATATAGGTATCCAAATTACTGATTATATAACCCGAATTACTGATAGATGTCCGAGAAGAGAAATAAAAAATCCCGTAAAATCAAGGTTTTACGGGATTTGTCATACTTTGAATCCTTTTTGTCTTTGGAGCTCAGCGGAGAGACAGGCTCTCGAACTTATACTTTCAGAAAATATCATAGAATTACAATTTACTGATAATCAAATATTAATCAAGATACAGAGTAAAACTAAATCTTTCTAAATGTCTTTTGCTATCTCAATTATTGGGTGTATATTTGGGTGTAGAATTTCAAACGCACCCAATTATGAATATCAAACGTAACATCATTTTTGCATTGGAGAGCCGGAAAAAGAACGGTGTGCCAATCGTAGAGAACGTACCTATCCGTATGCGTGTCATCTTTGCCAGCCAACGCATCGAGTTTACAACGGGCTACCGGATTGACGTATCCAAATGGGATGCAGACAAGCAGCGGGTAAAGAATGGATGTACCAACAAGCTAAAGCAAAGTGCAGCCGAAATCAATACGGACTTGCTGAAATACTATGCTGAAATCCAGAATATTTTCAAGGAGTTCGAGGTACAGGAGGTCATGCCAACGACCCAACAGTTGAAAGAAGCTTTCAACATGAGAATGAAAACCAGCGAAGAACAGCCGGAAGAAGCCCCTGTCAGCTTTTGGGAGGTGTTCGATGAGTTTGTAAAAGAGTGCGGTAACCAGAATAACTGGACGGCATCCACCTATGAAAAATTTGCAGCAGTGAGGAACCACCTCAAAGAGTTCAAGGAGGATGCAACATTTAACTATTTCGACGAGTTTGGATTGAACGAATACGTCAATTTCCTGCGTGATACCAAGGATATGAGAAACAGCACCATCGGCAAGCAAATGGGATTCCTCAAATGGTTCCTGCGCTGGAGCTTCAAGAAAGGACATCATCAGAACATTGTATACGATACATTCAAACCGAAACTGAAAACCACCTCGAAAAAAGTGATCTTCTTGACTTGGGATGAACTGAACAAATTGAAAGATTATCATATACCGCATGACAAACAATATTTGGAACGTATCAGGGATGTCTTTCTGTTCTGTTGTTTCACGAGTTTACGATATTCGGATGTCCGTAACTTGAAAAGAAGCGATATTAAACCCGACCACATTGAAGTTACCACAGTCAAGACTGCGGACAGCCTGATAATCGAACTGAACGACCACAGCAAAGCCATTCTTGAAAAATACAAGGATGTTCATTTCGAGAATCACATGGCATTGCCCGTCATCAGCAATCAGAAGATGAACGATTATTTGAAGGAACTGGGCGAGCTGGCGGAAATCAACGAACCTGTACGGGAAACCTACTACAAAGGAAATGAGCGCATAGATGAAATCACGCCCAAATACGCATTGTTAAGCACCCATGCCGGAAGAAGAACATTCATCTGCAATGCGTTGGCTCTCGGAATCCCTGCACAGGTGGTTATGAAATGGACGGGACACAGTGACTACAAAGCCATGAAACCCTATATTGACATAGCGGATGACATTAGGGCAAATGCAATGAACAAGTTCAATCAACTATAAAAGTATCAATTAGTTTCATAGATTACCACCTTTGAATTATATTTGTATTCTGAAAATATCATAAGATGAACAACAACGGACATAACATAGAAAAGACGAACTTTGACGCATTTATAAATGCTGTCGGTTCGGAAATACAACAGGCACAAGTACGGCTGATTACCGCAGCCAATGCGCAAATGTTGTTCCATTACTGGAAAATGGGTAACTATATTCTCTATCATCAGCAACTGCACGGATGGGGAAGCAAAACCATCAAACAGTTGGCAAAGGCTATCCGGTTCAATTATCCCGAAAAGAAGGGCTATTCGGAACGCAACCTTACCTATATGTGTCAGTTTGCAAAAGCATATCCTTTGAGGGCATTGCAAAGTTTCATAGAAACGGATGCAAAGTTGATAGCTCCAAGTGTGGAGAAAATAGCAAACGAAGTACGCTACTTAAACGATGCGCAATTTACGCAAGAGCCTCTTGCGCAAATCCAATCCACTGATAACAATGAAATTATAATCACGCAAGAACCTCTTGCGCAAATTCATAATGTTGCCAGAACCGTATCTGATATTTACCGGATGGAAATTAAGGATATAGAAAGCGTATTCATGGCATCACCTGTTGCAAGAACCAATTGGGCAAGCCATGTGATAATGCTTAACAATTCAATTCCATTAGGTGTAAGCTATTGGTACATGAAGCAGTCTGTGGAAATGGGCTGGAGCAGCAATGCTCTTAAAATACAAATTGAAACCAACCTGTACAGCAGACAAATCAGCAATAATAAGGTAAACAATTTCACAGCCACGCTTCCTGCACCGCAAAGCGACCTCGCCAATTACCTGTTGAAAGACCCGTACATCTTTGATTTGGCTGGAACTAAAGAGAAAGCAGACGAAAGGGACATAGAAGAACAGTTGGTTAAGCACGTTACCCGTTACTTGCTGGAAATGGGCAATGGCTTTGCTTTCGTTGCACGACAGAAGCATTTCCAAGTCGGAAACAGCGATTTCTATGCAGACCTGATATTATATTCTATTCCACTGCACGCATATATCGTGGTAGAATTAAAGGCTACCCCATTCAAACCGGAGTATGCAGGGCAACTGAACTTCTACATCAATGTGGTGGATGATAAACTGAGGGGAGAGAATGACAACAAGACTATCGGGTTGTTGCTGTGCAAGGGAAAAGACGAAGTTGTAGCACAATACGCATTGACAGGCTATGACCAGCCGATAGGCATCAGCGATTACCAACTGAGCAAGGCTATACCTGAAAACTTAAAATCGGCTCTGCCAAGTATAGAAGAAGTGGAAGAAGAACTGGCTTCCTTTCTTGATAAAGACAAAAATCCATAAACCCAAGATATATGGCAGGAGAAATACTGATTATGATTCCCCAATACGGTGAACTCAACCGAATATACAGTGACTTTATTGTAAGCCATACTTTTTCTTTTGACAAGCAGAAATTCATCACGAACTTCTACAAGCAATACAATGACACAAAAGTTTTTGAAGCCGCTATCCTTGAATTGGTACTTGACAAGCAGAAAGAACAGTACACTCTGATTCTCGACAGTCTAAGAGCCGAGATAGAGAAAAACATGATGCTTTACGAAAAATATCCATTGCTTGATGATGAGATAATTTCTCGTGTGTGCTACCATTTCGCTGATAGATATAATATTGATATAGAGGAACAACTGGAGGTTACACAAAGACTAAACAAGCCTTTGAACGAGGCATATAACAGATATGATTCTATTGGTTACAGGGAACATACGGCAGAAGAAGAAAAGCAAGCCGAAAAGGAATATGAACGCTGCAAGGCTGAATATGAGAAAGAAAAAGAAGAACTGAACAGGCTTTATGAATTGCAAAAGCAAGCAAGAAAAGAGGCTTTCCAATATATAGAGAACTGCTGCGGAGATATTTATAAATTGAGTTTCCATTTTATGGAAATATTAGCAAAATATATTCCCGTAGCTAAAGATAAACCGGAAGAGCTAACCAAGCCAAGCGAACCCGATATGCAAGAAGAAGCGCCCAAAGAGGAACAATACGAATATTTCGACATGGAGTTGCTTTCGCTCGTTTACACGACCTGCGTAGGAGAACAATTCGAGAATATTTCCGAATATGATTTCTATGCTTGTATGAATCTGCACCCCGGCAAATGCAAGCTGAAAATAAAAACGAGAGAGAAAATACGTGTCTGCTACCTGATATTCCTGATGGGTGAACAACTGCCCAAACTTGACAGGGAGAATTGGAAAAAGAATATCCTCAAAATGCTGGATATTGAAGAGAACTATTACAAGTCAAAATACAAGGAACCTGTTTCCGATTTCCCAAGTGACAGCAACCAGAAGTTCGCCAAAGAAATGGACGCAATATTCCGATAATCCGTGATGTACCCTGACATATTACGAAACAACCACTTTTACCACTCAAACTAATTTTTGAGTGGTATTTTTATTGTCTGATATTCAAAGAAATAACAAGATATTCCATTTACATCAACCACATCCTTACCACTTACAAACCTTCCTAATTTTGCATCGTTCGAGAACGGAAATAACAGCCAGTGCGCAGGGCTGATTGTTAAACGACTAAATAGATTAGACGATGACAAATCTTCAAGAGTTATTATCAAAACCCGTCTGGCAGATGACAGGCGAAGAGTTCATATTCTTAAGCAAGCACGCTTCCGGTCAAACGGAAATGCAGCCACAGCCCGTTACGGACACAGAAAGGAAGTATGTGTACGGAATACTGGGCATTGCCAAACTGTTCGGGTGCAGCCTGCCCACTGCCAACCGCATCAAGAAAAGCGGAAAGATTGACAAGGCAATCACCCAGATAGGACGCAAGATTATCGTAGATGTGGAGCTTGCCCTTGAACTGGCCGGGAAGAAAACAGGAGGACGAAAATAACGGGAGGCATGGCTATGGACTATATTAAAGAGACTAAGGACATATCGGCAGAAGAAGCCATTATCCTTTGGCAAGCCTCACGTTTGAGCCTGTCGAAAAGTTATGAGAAAGCACCTGAAATCCTCAAAGTACATGGTTCTGTCATTGGGACATTGGGCAATTTCAGCGCATCCATCGGCAAAGCCAAAAGTAAAAAGACATTCAATGTATCGGCTATCGTAGCCGCCGCATTGAAGAACGGCACAGTGTTGCGGTATGTGGCGGAACTGCCGGAAGATAAGCGGAAAGTGCTTTATGTTGATACAGAGCAAAGCCCTTACCATTGCCTGAAAGTCATGACACGCATTTTGCGGATGGTCGGCTTGCCAGATGACAGGGACAATGAGAACCTTGAATTTCTCGCTTTGAGAAAATACACGCCTGAGCAACGTATCAGGATTGTAGAACAGGCTATCTACAACACTCCCGACATTGGTCTTGTAATCATAGACGGCATCCGTGATATGGTGTACGACATCAACAGTCCCGGTGAATCCACACGCATCATATCCAAACTGATGCAGTGGACGGACGACAGGCAGATACACATCCATACGATACTGCATCAGAACAAGGGGGATGAGAATGCGAGAGGGCATATCGGTACGGAGTTGAACAACAAGGCGGAAACCGTATTGCAGGTAGAAAAGGACAAGGGCAACGGTGACATCAGCCATGTTTCAGCCATTCACATACGAGCAATGGACTTTGAGCCTTTTGCGTTCCGCATCAACGACAAAGCCCTTCCCGAACTTATAGAAGGTTACAAACCCGAAACAAAGAAACCGGGAAGACCCGAAGAAGAGAAGTTCGACCCTTACAGGCATATCACCGAGCAGCAGCACCGCATCGCATTGGAAGCCGCATTCGGTCTGAAAGAGGAATATGGTTACAAGGAACTGGAAGATGCTTTAATCAAGACCTATATGTCCGTGGGTGTAAAACTGAACCATAAAAAGGCGGTATCGCTCATCACCATGCTCCGCAACAAGCGGATGATAGTGCAGGAGAACGGCAGGAAATACACCTTCATGCCCGACTTCCACTATTAGCCCATTTCCCTGCAATCACTTCACTTTATTCTCGGGGTGTATATATTAGGAATATAGTGAAGTGGTTGGGGAACGGGACTAAATCGCTTCACTTTATTACCGTATCCTATATATACGAGAATTTAGTGAAGTGGTTATAGACCGTACTTCCTAAAAAGGTACGGGCGAAAAGAAAAATGAATCAATTTACCAACTACTAAAACAATCATTTTATGGATATACAGACAGCCAAGCAAATCAGGATAGCAGATTTTCTGCACAGTTTGGGATATTCTCCCGTCAAGCAACAAGGTATCAACCTGTGGTATAAATCACCGTTAAGGGAAGAAGCAGAAGCTTCGTTCAAGGTAAATACCGAACGTAACCAATGGTATGACTTCGGTTTGGGCAAAGGTGGCGGTATCATTGAACTGGCTGCACACCTATATGCTACCGACCATGTACCTTACATCTTGAAACGGATAGCGGAACAGACACCATATGTGCGCCCGGTATCTTTCTCTTTTGGCAAGCAAAACTCTTCCGAGCCGAGCTTCCAACAGTTGGAGATTGTTCCGCTGTCATCTCCTGCCCTGCTTGCCTACTTGCAAGGTAGAGGAATAAATACAGAACTGGCGAAAAGAGAATGTAGTGAAGCCCGTTTCACCCACAACGGCAAGCGGTACTTTGCCATCGCCTTTCCCAATGTATCGGATGGATATGAAATCCGCAACCGCTATTTCAAGGGCTGTATCGCCCCAAAGGAAATCTCCCACATCAGACAATCAGGGAAAGCGAGGAATACCTGTTATGTATTCGAGGGGTTCATGGATTACCTCTCCTTTTTGACATTGAGACAGGAGAGCTGCCCGAATTATCCGGAGTTGGACGGGCAGGACTACATTGTATTGAATTCCGTATCGAATATAAACAAGATTCTCTATTCGTTGGGCAATTACGAACGCATTCACTGCTTTTTCGACAACGACCATGCAGGCATGGAAGCACTCCGGCAAATCCGCAAGGAATACGGCAGAAACAGATACATCCGTGACGCTTCGCAGACTTACAACGGATGCAAGGACTTGAACGAATACTTACAGAAACAGGCTGAGAGAAAAGGGCAAGTCCAATCCGTCAAAGGGGTGCGCAGCCAGTCACCGAAAAAGAAAAACGGCTTTCGGTTATAGCCCACTATAACTACACGCTCCGCTTTCGTAGTTGTGGGCTCTCCCGAGGGGATTAGGGCTTTGCCCTAATGACCCACTCAGGGCGTTTCTCCCCTGAGAACCCAGAGCAAAGAGTGACCCTCTCTTTGCAATCTCCGCTTATGGGTTGTACCCCTAAGAACCCCACTGCGGAAGCGAAGAAACAATCTATTGCGAACAATAAAACAGAACAGCTATGGCAACAAAATCAAGCATACATATCAAGCCTTGCAACATTGCATCAAGCGAGGCTCATAACCGTAGGACTGCCGAGTATATGCGTAACATCGGCAAGTCCAAAATCTATATCGTTTCTGAACTCTCTGTCGACAACGAACAGTGGATAAATCCCAGCTTCGGCACTCCCGACTTGCGGACGCACTATGATAACATCAAATGCATGGTCAAGGAAAAGACAGGTCGTGCCATGCAAGAGAAAGAGCGTGAACGCAAAGGCAAGAACGGCAAAATAATCAAAGTGGCAGGATGTTCGCCAATCCGTGAAGGTGTACTGCTCGTCAGGCCAGACACCACATTGGCAGATGTGCGTAAATTTGGCGAGGAGTGCAAACAACGCTGGGGTATTACTCCGCTGCAAATCTTCCTGCACAAAGATGAAGGACATTGGCTGAGCGGACAACCCGAAGCCGAAGACAGGGAGAGTTTCCAAATTGCTGGAAAGTGGTTCAAGCCGAATTATCACGCTCATATCGTTTTCGATTGGATGAACCACGAAACCGGAAAGAGCCAAAAACTCAATGACGAGGATATGGCAACCATGCAAACCCTGGCTTCCAATATACTTCTGATGGAACGTGGGCAGGCAAAAGCTGTTACAGGTAAAGAGCATCTGGAACGGAACGACTTCATTATTAAGAAGCAGAAAGCCGAACTGCAACGTATAGAGGAAACCCAAAGGCACAAGGAGCAGCAAGTAACTCTTGCTGAACAAGAACTCAAACAGGTAAAATCCGAGATACGCACGAACAAGCTCAAAAGCGTAGCCACCGATGCGGCCACCGCCATAGCAAGCGGAGTCGGTTCTCTTTTCGGAAGTGGAAAACTGAAAGAGTTGGAGCATAGCAATTCGGAACTGCATAAGGAAATAGCAAAACGTGATAAAAGCATTAATGGTTTGAAAATCCAAATGAAGCATATGCAGGAACAGTATGGCAAACAGATTCAAGATCTTCAAGGAATACATAACCAAGAACTTGAAGCAAAAGACAAGGAAATATCACGATTGAACACCATTCTTGAAAAAGCGTTCAACTGGTTTCCTTTACTCAAAGAGATGTTGAGAATGGAAAAACTCTGCTATGCCATCGGATTTACCAAAGATATGGTAAACAGTCTTTTGACAAAAAAAGAAGCAATCAGATGCAATGGGAAAATCTATTCCGAAGAGCACAGACGAAAGTTTGACATCAAGAACGATATTTTCAAGGTAGAGAAAAGTCCAACCGATAGCAGTAAACTTGTGCTAACCATAAACAAGAAGCCAATTGGAGATTGGTTCAAGGAACAAATGGAAAAATTGTGGCAAAGTTTACGTCACACGACAGAAGAACCAAGAAAAAATAGAGGATTAAAGCTATAATTTGATAATATCAAGCAAGTATCAGGATGTTTTTTCTTATTTTTGTCTGACAAAAATAATATATATAATATGAACTGGATATACAAAAACCACGAACTTAAAACATCGGGTTGTTATAATATGAACTTTCTGTTCAACAATGGTAAATTTTACATAATGGATAATCATTTAGCTGCTGCTTGGTGTTGGTTACAAAAAATAGACACATCCAAAAGATATGGACTATTTCATATTGACAGACACTATGATTTATTAAATAACCTGACCGATGATTTTATAGCAGAGAATAGGAGTGAATTAATTAATAAAGATTTCTTTTTTTACTTATCTTTAAAAGATAACATGAACAACCAAGCTATTAGATATGATAATTATATTGATGCTTTTAACAAACTACACCCCAATCTTCTACAGCAAATTTATTATGCAACACATAAAGATGGAACGGATCAAAATGGCACAAGTCTTGAGCATATAAATACATACGAGCCTAACTTGTGGGAATTAGATACTAATATTAATTATTGGCTCACTGAATGTCATAAAGATATAGACCAATGGATTGTTAATATTGACTTAGATTTCTTTTTTACAGGAGAAGATGGTGAGTGTTCTCAATTCATCACAAGAAAATACATAAAGAATATTTGTAAAGAGATAAAAAACTCACTGCCCAAAATAGATGTTGTAACAATTGCAATTAGTCCAGAGTTTTGTAATGGATGGGGGAATGCTTTCAATATATTGAGAGTAATCACTACTGAGCTAGATATTTATATGCCATATAAGTATAAAAGATATAAGAAACATTCTTTTTTATTTTAATGACAGCTATTTTAGTATACATCTTGAATACCCCTATTAAAGACATGATACTTATTAATGATTGCGATATAATTAGAGCAGATAAGCTAAATGAAATAGAAACAGTAGAATTTCCTAATTCCACTTGCATTTCAACGTGCCAATGGTGCAAACTAAGAAAAATAGTACATAAAGATTATAACTCATGCTATTGTGAAAATCCTATATGTAGATTAAAAAATACTCGTTCAACCATTTTCCCATTTATAAATATCCCTTTCCTCCAAGAACGAATATGGACAGAATGCGAAATTGGTTATTTTGATATTATAAAAAAGACAAAAGACTATAGACCGATTAAAATTGACCACATAATAATCAATTCCATCAAAGTACTAAGAATTTCTCAGCAACATCACTCATACGGTTATCGTTATGGTCGAGACGATCTTGAATTATCATATAGTTATGAAATTTCAGTAGAGATTTATAATCATGAGAATGAACAACATATCAATCACATATTCACATCAAATGATCTCATTCGGAAAGAGCCATGGGGCGAATATGATAAATCTAAAGCTCTAACAATGAAGTATCTATTTCAGAAGACTATTCCTTTGTTGATTGAATATGTAAAGTATCAAAAACCCATAAATCTGGTTAATTTCAACTACATTGAAAAAACATTGCCACAAAGAAACAATTATACCTCTAATGTTCATCGTTTTAACAAATCCGATGCACTGAATATTATATACAGCATGGAAATAAAAAATATAAATGGCAATAAAATTATCAGATTTGGAGCTAGAATGGGAGAATATATAAATTTCTATATAGCAAATCTAATAAATTCCATCCTAAATATTAATCTAAAATATGACATACAGACCAAAACAATATATTCAGAACTCCCATATATTTCCCAACAAAGAACATATGGTTCTTTAAAAGAATACATTTCTTGCCTGCTCTATTTAGGCATTATAAAAAACTATAATGATAATCTTGCAAAACAAGAGTATCTGATAGCAGTACCAATAGAAGGCCTTTCATTAACTTCCAAAATCAATTTTGTTGAAAAATTAATTCCAAGTAAAGAGTTAATTCAAATTTTCAGTTTCTTTTCAAATATGGATGCAACGCATTTTCAAGATGGCATAACTAGAGTTGGACGAGATGACAAAGAGTGGAAAGAATTATCTTTTACATTTCCTTTACTTTCGGATTTTAGACCAAATATGGCATTAATACAGAAAATAAATGAACTGCTACAAATAAAATTAACCTTTTACCAATCAAAAAATGATTCTAATTCGATAGGGTATTCTTATTTTGAAATATATGATGATGATTATATTGGAGGTTTGGCATGTAACAGAACAGATTTAGGATCTACTGAACTTAGAAAAACATCTTTTCACAAATTAGTTTGCGCTATTATGGATTACTATCTTCATAAACCCGAAGAATTCACTAAATTCACCAGTAACAATTAGATATTCAAAACTTTAACAGTTTAATATATAAACATTAATTTTTATCAAAAACACCCAACTTCACATTATCGGGTGTAAAGCTGGGTGCAATTCTTGTAAACTATTGATTTTCAATGTTTATTGCGGAGAGACAGGGATTCGAACCCCGGGTACCTCGCAGCACAACGGTTTTCAAGACCGCCGCAATCGACCACTCTGCCACCTCTCCTAAAAACTTCCTTTTCGAGAAGTGCTTTTTTCTTAAAGCGGTGCAAAGGTACAAATCATTTTTAATTCTGCAAACTTCCTTTCTCTTTTTTCATGAATTAATAGTACTTTTGCACCATGATATATCCGCAGAACTTTGAACAGAAAATAGGTTTCGACCAAATACGCCAATTGCTGAAAGAAAAATGCCTCAGTACACTTGGCGAAGAACGGGTGATAGACATGGCATTCTCCGACCACTTTGGAGAGGTGGAGGAGCGTTTGGACCAAGTCACTGAATTTGTACGCATACTCCAAGAAGAAGACAACTTCCCGGCACAATACTTTTTTGATGTACGCCCGTCACTGAAACGCATACGTGTGGAAGGCATGTATCTAGATGAACAAGAGCTCTTTGACCTGCGCCGTTCACTGGAAACCATACGTGATATTGTACGTTTCCTACAGAAAAGCGACGATGATGAGGAAGAGGGCGCTTCCCCCTACCCTTGTCTGAAAAGATTGGCAGGAGACATCACCGTTTTCCCACAGCTCATAGCAAAAATAAACGGCATCCTCTCTCCTTACGGAAAAATCAAGGACAATGCCTCTACAGAGTTGGCACGCATCCGCCGGGAACTGGCAAGTACTATGGGAAGTATCTCCCGCTCACTGAACAGTATTCTACGAAATGCCCAGTCCGAGGGCGTTGTGGACAAAGATGTAACGCCCACCATGCGTGACGGCCGTCTGGTCATTCCCGTTGCACCGGCACTGAAACGGAAAATACGCGGTATTGTACACGACGAGTCGGCCAGTGGTAAAACCGTATTCATCGAGCCTGCCGAAGTAGTGGAAGCCAACAATCGCATACGAGAACTTGAAGGTGACGAACGCAGAGAAATTATCCGCATCCTGACGGACTTCTCCAACCAGCTGCGCCCCTCCATCTCCGACGTACTGCTATCATACGAGTTCCTTGCCGAAATAGACTTCATACGTGCCAAAGCATTGTTTGCCGAGCAAATATCCGGACTCAAACCGGCTCTCGAAAACAAGCAACTACTGGACTGGACAATGGCGGTACACCCACTCTTGCAACTTTCTCTCGCCAAACATGGCAAAAAAGTCGTACCGCTTGACATCGAACTGAATGAAAAGCAACGTATCCTTATTATCTCCGGTCCGAACGCAGGCGGCAAGTCTGTCTGCCTAAAGACAGTAGGCTTATTACAATACATGCTGCAATCCGGACTACTCATCCCGATGCACGAACGCAGTCATACCGGAATATTCAGCAGCATATTCATTGACATCGGTGACGAGCAGTCCATTGAAGATGATTTGAGTACCTACTCCTCCCACCTTACGAACATGAAAATCATGATGAAAAACTGCAATGAACGGAGCCTCATCCTGATTGATGAATTCGGTGGTGGAACAGAACCCCAGATAGGAGGCGCCATCGCCGAAGCCGTATTGAAACGCTTCAACCAAAAACAGACGTTCGGTGTCATCACCACACACTATCAGAATCTGAAACATTTTGCCGAAGACCATGAAGGTGTAGTAAACGGCGCCATGCTCTATGACCGCCATCTGATGCAAGCACTGTTCCAGTTGCAGATAGGCAATCCGGGCAGTTCGTTCGCTGTAGAGATTGCCCGCAAAATAGGTCTGCCGGAAGATGTCATCGCCGATGCCTCGGAAATTGTGGGCAGTGAATACATCAATGCCGATAAGTACCTGCAAGACATTGTGCGCGACAAACGCTATTGGGAAGGCAAACGCCAGACAATACGCCAGCGTGAAAAGCACATGGAAGAGACTATCGAGCGTTATCAAACCGAAATCGAAGATTTGCAGAAATCCCGGAAGGAGATTCTGCGCAAAGCGAAGGAAGAAGTGGAGCAACTGATGCAGGAAGCCAATGCACGCATCGAGAACACCATACGCTCCATCAAAGAAGCCCAAGCAGAAAAAGAAAAAACACGCCAGGCCCGCCAGGAGTTGACGAACTTCCGTGAATCAATGGAAGCGCTTGCCAACAAGGAACTGGAAGAAAAAATCGCCCGCAAAATGGAAAAGCTGAAAGAGAAGCAGAACCGGAAAAAGGAAAAGAAAGCGGGCAAAGGAAAAGAGAACGGACTGTCTGCCCAGGCTTTGGCAGAACAGCAGGCGCGGAAAGAGGCAGAACGCCTTGCAGCCATCACCCCCGGCTGCAACGTCAGAATAAAGGGCCAAACCTCTGTGGGCGAAGTAATGGAAGTGAATGGCAAGAATGCGGTCATCGCGTTCGGCAGCATCAAGACTACCGTAAAGCTGGACAGGCTGGAACGTACCAACGCGCAGCCTAAACAAGCTGATGTGTCCACCAAAAGCACTTTCATCAGCGCCCAGACCCAGGACAGCATGTACGAGAAGAAACTGCATTTCAAACAAGACATTGATGTCCGCGGCATGCGTGGCGACGAAGCCTTGCAAGCCGTTACCTATTTCATTGATGACGCCATCCTTGTCGGCATGTCACGCGTGCGTATCCTTCACGGAACGGGAACAGGCATCCTGCGCATGCTTATCCGTCAATATCTGGAAACTGTTCCCGGAGTGCGCCACTTTGCCGACGAACATATACAGTTCGGCGGAGCAGGCATCACCGTTGTGGACTTGAGTTAATGGATAATTGACAGTTGATAATTGATAGTTAAAGCTAAATCATAAATCTGAAATATATGAAATCAATCAAAGAACTCTACCGTATCGGTACCGGTCCATCCAGCAGCCACACCATGGGACCGCGCAAGGCAGCTCAGATATTCCTGGAAAGGCATCCCGAAGCAGCCGCATTCCAAGTAACCCTATACGGAAGCCTCGCCGCTACCGGCAAGGGACACATGACCAATGTTGCCATCACCGAGACATTGCAACCCGCAGCACCGGTAGAAATAATCTGGGAACCCAAAATATTCCTGCCCTTCCATCCCAACGGCATGAAATTCGTCTCTTTGGACAGCGAAGGCAAGGAGACCGACCAATGGACTGTATTCAGTGTCGGCGGCGGTGCCCTGGCAGAAGAGAATGACGGAGCATCATCCGTAAACACCCCGGATGTATACGAAATGAACAGTATGACCGAAATACTACAATGGTGTGAACGTACCGGAAAAAGTTACTGGGAGTACGTCAAGGAATGCGAGGAAAGCGACATTTGGGATTACCTGCAGGAGGTATGGAAAACCATGCAGGCTGCCGTAAAACGGGGATTGGATAGTGAAGGAGTCTTGCCTGGCCCTCTGAATCTGCGCCGAAAGGCTTCTACCTATTATATACGTGCCAGTGGCTACAAGGCTTCCCTCCAGTCGCGCGGACTGGTATTTGCCTATGCCTTGGCAGTAAGTGAAGAAAATGCGTCAGGTGGGGTCATTGTCACTGCACCTACCTGCGGTTCGTGTGGCATTGTACCGGCAGTGCTCTATCATCTGCAAAAAAGCCGGGAGTTCAGCGACACACGCATACTCCGTGCCCTTGCCACAGCCGGACTGATAGGAAACATCGTGAAGACCAACGCTTCCATTTCGGGAGCGGAAGCCGGATGCCAGGCAGAGGTAGGCGTAGCATGTTCCATGGCATCAGCCGCAGCCAACCAATTGTTTGGAGGCAGTCCGGCACAAATAGAATATGCCGCTGAAATGGGATTGGAGCATCATTTGGGAATGACCTGCGACCCGGTTTGTGGGTTGGTACAAATCCCGTGCATCGAACGTAATGCCTACGCCGCCGCACGTGCCCTGGATGCCAACCTTTACTCCTCCTTCACCGATGGCATGCACCGCGTATCATTCGACAAGGTGGTGGAAGTCATGAAAGAAACCGGAAACGACCTGCCCTCCCTCTACAAAGAAACCAGCGAAGGAGGACTGGCGAAGGATTATAAGCCGATGTAGTTAGAGATTACGGATTAAGGATGAAGGATTAGGGGTGTGCAATCATATTGAACCTTAATCCTTAATCCTTAATCCCTAACCCCTCATCCCTAATCAAGTTTTACCGGCCAATGCGTATCATCCCTATTACCGCTCACATCTTTTGTCTGTAGCAAGCCGCCTTCTTCCGAATAGAACAATTGATACTCTGCATTTCCCTTTTCAACTTCAATGACAAACTGCATAGGCACTACCGGATACTCCAAAAGAACAATCTCCTCTATCTTCCAACCGGCATACTCACTGGCGCTGAAAGAGGTCTGTACTGTTCCCGGAAGATTATTCCAAAGCAATTCGGTTTCCGTCAGTTGCCATTCCGCCTGATTATTGAACCATACATCCTTTTCCTGCCCATCCACTTTACAATCTGCAACGAAATAGCCCCCTTTCTGTTCCCATTCCACATGGATTGCGGAAGGGTATTTGGACTTCAATGCTTGTGACATTGCTTCGGGCACTTTGACATCATCCTTGTCGTCATCATCACTGCATGCACCAAGTGCCAAGGCGGCGATGAACATCATCGCCAACATTTGAATCTTTATTCTCATCATTTCTCTATAAAGTTTAGGTTAATAGTTACTGGAGAATCAATCGTCCATGCTGACGAACTTTCCCTTTTTGTTGAACTTCAAAGAGTAGTCATTACCCAATTCAATTTCCACACCGGTACGTCCGCGTTCGATTTTAGTAATAATCTCTCTCGGGAAGTTAGCCTTCACATACTCCTTTACCGGAACCGGAATCAATGCTTCGGGAACAGCGGACTTCTTGCAATCCACTTCCAACCAATTTCCTTTCTTGTCGAAGTCTATTTCCGTACGGTCTGTCAACAGCACTTCATATTTTTTAGTCTGCAATATTTCACTTTCAATCTTGATGTGTGAAATGTGCGGTTTCGAGAAATACTGGTTGATAAAATTGCGTGCCGTCAGCGGAAGCTGCTTGGTATCCTGAGTGATGACATCACCGGCAAAGGCAAACTGAACAGCTACAAGAGCCAACACAAGAATAGACAATACTTTCTTCATAATCGTTATTTTTTAATGTTACTAATAAATTTCATATTATTCACACTGCAAATAACGGTAGAGAATTAGGAAAGATTTGGGAACAATCGCAGTTAACGGTAAATTTCACTTTCTTTAACCAGACGGAAGGTATGCATACCGTCTTGCCATTCATACGTGAGCTTCAATGAAGACGACAACGCAATGGAACGCGCTATGGCAAGCCCCAGTCCGGTGGAGTCCTTCTTGCCATCCATGCCATGATAGAAACGCCGGAACAACTTCTCTCCATCCAAAGGAACATCACCCGTATTCTTTATGACCAGCGAAGTTGGAGTGGTAAGTACCTGCAACTCTCCCCCTTCCCTATTGTGCAGCAACGAATTCTTCACCAGATTGGAAACCAGTATTTGCGCCAGCGAATGGTTGCAACGGATAATAAAAGGCTGCTCCTCCCGTTTTCGTATCAGTCTCACCTGCTTATGTTCATAGATATCCATCAGGTCGGGCAAGAGTTCATCCAATATCTCATCCACCGAGACATCCTCCATCTCGGTATACTGCCCGTTCTCTATACGGGAAAGCAACAGCAGGGACTTGTTCAGTTTTACGGCACGCCCCAGCGTGGCATATATCTCGTCCAGCTGCTCCATTTGCTGTTCCGTCATCCCTTCACTCTCAGCCAGCAGTTCCACTTTTCCCCTCACGATGGCAAGCGGTGTCTGCAACTCATGCGAGGCATTCTCGATGAACTGCTTCTGCTCCTCGTATGCCTTGTAGCTGCGGTTGCCCATATCCAATGCAGCATCGCTCAGCTGGCGGAACTCCCGTATCTTCGTCGGGTTGTCCAATGGAGGCACCTCCTTGCCGGGCTGAATGCAGTGCAGCCAGTCAAGCAACCTATGTAACGGACGGAACACTCCCTTCAGCACCAACTGGATGCCGATGGAAGTACAGATGAGAAACAACAGGAACAGCGCTCCCAGATACCAAAGCATAGCCTCCACCATGTCATCCCGCTCCAAAATGGAAATCATCAGTTTCAACTCATAATATTGCCCGTCGGGCATACGGAAAGCGGTACACATGACACGTACCGGTTCGTCTTCATCCTCCAGTTCGATATAAACCGTAGCATCATAGAACACTTGTCTGTAATGCCGCCCTTCCTCTTCGGATATAGGAGTGAACTTATAGAAAGACATCAACGAGCCTTCCGTTTCGAGTATCGAGGGGTCGTGAAGCGCACTCTCCATCAATATCTCACCGTAATTCTCCAACGTATCGTCCGTCTCATCCACCACCTCGTCAATGATTGCGTAATAGAACAGCACACCCCACACTGCCATCAACAGAAACAGCAGCAATGCAAGTTTGCGGTAGGTGTAGCTCAGCAGCTTCATAGTTCGGAGAGTTTGTAGCCGAATCCATAGACAGCCTTTAATTCTATGGTAGCCTCAGCTTGTTTCAATTTCTTACGCAGATTCTTCACTTGCGAGTAGATAAAATCCAACGAATCCGCCTGGTCTATATTGTCTCCCCACACCGACTCGGCAAGGCTCATTTTATTGATGACCCGGCCGGGGTTGACTACAAAATAATAGAGCAGGTCGAACTCCTTGCGGTTCAGCTGCAAGGGTTTTCCGTTTATCTCTACCTGCCGTTTGTCGGGGTAGAGCAAAAGATTTCCAAGGGTGACGGTCACATCTCCCTTCGCCTGCCGCCGACGTATCAATGACTTGACACGTGCATTGAGTTCTGCCAGATGGAAAGGCTTTGTAAGGTAATCGTCGGCTCCCAGTTCCAGCCCGTCCACCTTGTCGTCCAGCGAGTCTTTGGCCGAGATAATAAGCACACTGTCACTGCGGTGCAGCCGTTTCAGCTCACGCAGCAAGTCCAGACCGCTCCCGCCAGGCAACATGATATCCAGCAAAATGCAGTCGTAATCGTAGTCATTGATTTTATCCAATGCCGAAAAATAGTCGGCAGCGGTCTCTACAACAAACTTTTCTTTCAAGAGCGAAGTGCGGATGGTTTCCCGCAAATCTTGCTCATCTTCTACAATCAGGATTTTCATACCGGCAAAGATGGTCTATAAAACTGGAAACAATCTGGAAAACTATCCACTAATCAATGCTGTCTGTCTGATAGTCCTCCATCAGTTCTTCTTTTGCCATGGAGATTTTCCCGTCAGCCGTAATGGTCAGTCTGATGGGAACATAAAGGTCGGATTGCGGATAGCAGACGCTCGCCGCGTATATGATTCCTTGCGGAGTGGTCTTGTCATAGACCAGCCCCTCAAGAATGGAGTACTTCATGAACTTGGCATCCACCAACGAAGCAAAATTATCTTTGGTGAACACTTTATCCACCACCTGCTTCCCGCCGCACGTGATGCGCAAGGTGATACGGTTATCCACAAATTTCTCCCCCTGCTCGTTTTTCACTATCGGCAGAGATTCATCCGGCCGGCGCACTACAGAAGACTGATACTCTTTTCCCTTATACGTAAAGGATGTTTTTACATCAGACACCTGCATGCGCTGTGGGCCGGCAATTTCTGTACTATCCTGCATCAATACCTGCGTACCGTCTTTCTTATTCTTGTCTTGCGACGAACAAGCAGTGAAGAAAATGACCGATGCACACACTAAAATATAGACTATATTCTTCATCGTTCTGTTTTTTAGTAGTTGACCGGACAAAAATAGTACAAATTGAATGCAATAGAAAATTTATTTTCTTTTAGATTCCATTTTTGCTTTTCTATCCTGCACTTTCTTGCTGTATGCAGCATATTGTTCTTCCGTCATAATCTTCTGGAGTTGTGAATCATAAGCAATACGGGCAGTCTTCATCTCTTCACGCTTCTTTTCCATCTCCGCTTTTTTCTGCGCGCGTTGCTCATCCGTCAATTGATGGCGCTTGCCATCTCTCTTATGATGCTTGTGTGCTTTGGCACGATGCATCGGCATATCTCCCATTTTCTCAACCAATGCCAGATTTGCCTCCAGCAGTTGTTGTTTCTGCGTATCGTTCAAGGAGTACTCTTTCACCATCCGTTCCGTCATGCGCTCGGCACGGACTTTCGGTTCGGGCATTTTATCACTGTGGCGGGCATGTTGTGCCATTGCCATGCCACCCATCAGGAAGGCGGCCATCCATATCAGAACTATTCTTTTCATCATTTTTCTCTTTTTTTAATTAATACCTTATGTTAGTTATACCTATTGTGTTGCAACGTATCTATGACAAAAACAAAAGCGGGAAGTTTAACCGCAACTTCCCGCTTTAACATAATAAATGAGGTTGAAAAGAATATTAAGGTTCGTCCAGATACTGTACGATAAGACTCACCTGCTTCGGCATGAATGTCCGTGTCCTTACATTGTACCCGGTATGCGCCAAGGCTTCATACAGTTCGTGATTCCGTTTTATCCACCGCGTCAGGGTGCGGATGGCGCAACGTGCAGTAGCATTGGGGCAATAGAGGCATGCCAAATCTTTCTTTTTATAAGTCGTGATACGAAAGCCATTTTCTGTTTCCATAGCAGTTTGTCTGATTTTTAAATGATTGATGTAAAGATACGATATTCAAAAGGCGAAGTCAAGTATTTCAAGGAGAATATGAACCTTTTTCTGAGAAAGTTCATATTCTCCTTATTTACAGAATGTTTATCCTAACGGATTTTCTCCCTGGTCGCCATCGGAACCGCCGCCATCCGGATTTGGTTTGGAGCTACCCCCGCCAGAAACGGTGCCGTTGCCCGACCAATCCATCTTCTCTACGCTGGCGCGGGTCAGCATATCCTTAAAGTAGAAGCCCGGGGTGAAGATAATCTTGCGGCGATAAATCGTGCTTGCCTTTACATCTTCCAGCTTGTCCTGGCTCTTGGCGTTGATGCCGGGACGGAAACAGCCGAACTCACCCAGCTGTACCGAAAATCCCTTGTTGATATCCATATTCAAGGTGTCGATCAATCCGTCCAGCACCAACTTCACCACACCGCGAGGCGCCATGCCTATCTTGGAAACCTCGTCGCATAAATCCTTAAAACCTACCACACCCAAAGTTTTCATCTGCGCCACGTACTTTTCCGTTTTTGTCTCGTCAAAACCGAATACTCTCTTTTTTACTTCATAATTCAAAGCCATAGTTTTTTAATTTTAAATTGATTAATAAAAGTCGGTCTTGTTCGCTCGTCAGTCTGCAAAACCAGTTTCTTTGTGACCACGATGCAAAGATACAACGGGCAGAAAACGGGGTGGTGCTTTAACGGAGGTTTAAGGAGGTTTTCGTAGGATAAAAAAGGATATTGGAGAAAAAGAAAGGAACTGATAGACAATGACTAAGAAATTTTATTCCTTAATCATACATTGTTTTTATCCTTTACGGCATCTTTAATTGACAGCGTAAAAAAGTTCAAGTTCTTTTCTCTCTGAATTTGCGCTTGCAAACTCCAAACTCTTTTTTCCCAAAAATGGATAGTGGTAGTTTCGTGAGCCGACAGGACATAGGGCAATGCACCTTCCACATGAAATACATTGACCTTCATCTGTCTTTATGGGGTTCTCCGACGCAATGGCACGTGTCGGGCACTCTTCCTGAATAGGACGGCACGCCTACGACCAACAATTCATCGCGTCCCAATCTCAAACCGGGGGATTAAAACATTACTCGTAATGTCATGTTGGATATTATCGGCGTGCAGCTGCTTGACGATACCCTGCACGATGGCTTTGGTAGTAAATGTAGCACTGAAAAAAAACAGAATGGACTTTATGTATCTCCATAAATCTTAATTTATCCGATTAAATTTCTAATAACCGTAAATTTATTGGTATCCGTTCAAGGTCAGGCAGAAGAAGTCACTGTCATCATACGGATAATCGTATTCGATGGGGAGTTCTTCTTTCTCTATTTTCTTGGATCCGGCTTTCTCATAAAACAGATGTGCTCTGTCCGTATTCTTGGGGGTGTCGAGAATGATTTACCTCCAGCTTTTTCAATATGCGGGATAACAGCCCTTTATCCATATTGAGCTCACGGGATATGTCCTTTGCATTTCGATTCGGATGCAAATACACATCTTGAATTTTACCTCTTTCTGGCATACACCACACTCGGCCCCATCCCATGCCTCATCAGCATCCCCTCTTCTATAAACCTGTTCAAATCGACAACAGCCTGCTTATAACTACGTCCTGCCAGCCGTGCATACTGGGAGCGATTGATGCAGGGATACTGCTGCAAATACTCATCCAGCAACTGCCAGCGCTGCTCCACGCCCAACGCCTCATCGGCAGACGAAGCAGGCGCCGATGTCGATTGCGGACAACGCTCCAACTGCATCTTACCTTTCAAATCCTTATAGAACTCCCTGCCCAGACGGAAATTCAACCCGCGCAAAGCGATGGAGGCAGCACGAAGCTCTTTCTTGTCCGTCGCCTGGCGGGTACAACTCAAAGAGGGGGTGAAGTAACCCAGTTCGCCCAGCTCCACCGTCCAGCCATTGGCAAGGCAGTCGCGCAACTCATCCATAAAGCCTGCCATCGCTCCTTCCAGCAGGCTGCGGCTGAGACCGGTGAAAAGATGTACACGCTCGATAAATTCCTTGCGGTCGATGGTGCCCTTGGGGACAAAGCGGGCATAAAGGGATTGTTGCTCGCCGGTCTGGCGGACGTCGGGTTTCTCGAAAAGGTCGTAATACGCACTCATATATATTCTGTTTTTAAATGGTCCTGCAATTCCGTCATTTCTTCTTCCACGGCATTAAGGAGAAGAAATGCTATTCTTTAATCATTCCACCATGGAGAAAATATCATTCCACCACGGAAGAAAAATCGTTCCACCATGGTAGAACGATTTTTTCCACACGATGGAACGATTTAATAGTAGCATACAAATATACTAATCGAAAGGAGGAAAAACAAGAAAATTCCCATAAAAAACATATCTTTACGCTGGAAATGAAACATATAAAAAATACACACCAAACTCACTTTAGAGTCATGAAGAAAATATATCCCAAAAAATGGTTGGAACTGCATCCTTACAAGCAGACAAACAGCGTTGACCAGTACTACGTCGGCATTGCAAACGAAATCCACAAAAGACTTTATTCTTCAACGATAGCCGACGCCTTCGAAGAAGAAGAAAACATACGCTATACAAGCCTCTGCCTCGCCGCATGGTTTGAGGACGTCATCTCCCAGACCGGAATCTGGCAGGCATTCACTGCCGAGTGCCGGAAGCGATACGGAACCTATCTGCCCTTCTACCCCATCAAAGGCGATTATTTTCCGGATGAAATCAATCTGGAGGACATACGCTTTCTGCTTTGGCACCATATACAATATCTGTGCCGGGGAATAAGCGCCATCAACCCCGAGAATCCCGGAATAGAGCAGACTGCACAAGAGATATACGGACTGCTTGCAGAGGAATACGAAACCGCTCCCGAAAATGAAAGGATGCAGGAATTTCTATACCACTCTGCCATGGGAGAAGAAGACTTCTTCCACTACCGGGAGATACTGGATTGGTTTCACTACCAATGCTACTTCAACATCGAAAATGTCGCCCAATGCCGGGACGAAGCTGAACGGTTGCTGGATGATGAAAAGATTACTCCCGAAATGGCAGAGACCCTCATATATGCCACACGCACCTCACTGACGTTCAAAGGCCGCCGCAACCTGCTGTCGCTGACCTCACCGGAATGGCTGGCTCTCATCGGAAAAGCCCATCCCGAACATCAGCTTTGGGGCAAGGTGAAGGTACGGAAAAACAGTTGCTATCTGCTGGAGAAAGAAGATGACAGGTATCTGTACGTCAAAGATTTGTGCAGTGAGGACGAAGGCGAATTCAAGATAACCAAGAAGTCCTTGAACCTTTCGGCCATCCGTAGCCGAGAGGTAGGGAAAAGCACCCTTATCTGCGAACTGATTTATTTTGGCAACACATGGTGGCAGTGCGGCATGCTTCTCGAAAACAAGTACGACCAGAAAATGGCAGAATATGTGGACGACTTGACGAAACAGAAAGAAAAGACGAATGAAAAGGCTACATTCCATGATTTCATAAAAGCATCCGGCGGGAAATCTTTTGTATTCTGCCAATCGCAAGAGGAAATCTCTGATTTTCTGCTGAACAAGATGGGATACGGCTTGAAAGAAGACCTGGACATACCACGCATACATACAGAAACCGGAGCCATGCTGATGGCCAACCCGCACACCGGCCTACATATCCAATTCAAGCTGTGCGAATGCATCAAATCTCCGGACAACCCCAATTATAATAAGGAGGAAGCAGAGAAAAACGCCATTATGTTCATCGTCAACCCAGACATTATCCCTTACCAACTGAGTTGCATCCTGCAAGACGAAGGCATGCTTCCGGATGCTTATCTGAACAGTTTGCAAGGAAAAGAATACGGACAAGAGTTCATACGCAAGAATGCACACTTCCTGACTGATTATTTCCATTATCGGTGTCGGGAGAAAGACTTTGATTAGTTGAAAATGGGGGGTGAATACCACTTTTGACACATTTCCAACTACCAATTATCATAGTGCTTTCCAGAACTTCTGGAAATCCTTATACCGTCCGTAGCACACTAACTGGTCGCCGGCTTGTATCTGGTCATTTTCCGGCAGTTCGTTCAGTACATTGTGTTCCACATACGAGACGCCCAGGCAATTCTTCAAAGTCTCGGCACGTTTCAAGGCGAGCATCTTCAGGCCAAACTCCTTATCGAGATTCAATTCATTGGCATAATAGCCAATGAACTTGTCCGGAACGGTGAACTTGACTACATAATAATCCGGTGCCACGCGGAAGGTCTCCATATCGGCACCGAATTCCAGCAACTGTACCAGTCCGCGTGCGGCATCCTCCTCGGGAGTAAGAATGCGTTCCAGCTCAAAAGCCTCGAGCACGGAACGGTGGACAGCGTCAATGGCGCGGGCATAGATATGCTGCACCTTCTTCTGCTTCAGCAAAGCCACTACACGGATGGATGCACCGAAATTCTCGCCGATGGCAACAATCACCACGTCCACACTGTTCAGCGGCAACACGGACAACGCCTGCTCGTCCGTAGCGTCGATGACAAAGGCTGTAGCAATCTTTTCCTTCAGACTATCTACCCTGCCGGCGCTCACGTCCGCACCTATCACTTCGTGCCCCAGTGCAGAAAGCTCCTCTGCCAGCACGTGACCATAATTCCCTAAACCGATAATAATATACTTCATCTTATTTAATTGATTATAATCTGACCACTCGGATACTGATACTTCGTATGCTTCTTCTGCTTGATGATGCCAAGCATCAGCGTAATCAGTCCCACACGCCCCACAAACATCAGCAGTGCCACCAGCAGCTTGCTGTCGTCTCCCAACCGCGGGGTAAGGTTCAAACTGGACCCCACCGTGCTCAATGCCGACACACACTCGAAGGTAATGGCCAAAAGCGACGTACCCGGCTCCAGAATGCTGATGATGAAAATAAACAGCAACAAGACGCCGAACGACATCACCACCGTGGCATTGGAACGACGGATGGAATCGTGTGACAGCTCACGACCAAACACCTCTACCCGTTCCGTGCCGCGCAACACAGCCACCAGATTCAGCACCACTACCGCAAAGGCATTTACCTTGATACCGCCTGCCGTAGACTGTGAACCGCCTCCCACCCACATCAGAAACAGATATATAAGCAATGTCTGTACCTCCAAGCCTGCCAAGTCCACACTGGTAAAGCCTGCCGTACGGGGACACGTGGCATTGAAAAACGCCTGCGTCCACTTGTCGGCCACCGACATGCCGGCGAAGGCGGCATTCCACTCAAAGACAGCAATGCCCACCGTGCCCAGTACCAGCAGCAGGAAGGTGACTATCAGTACAATCTTTGTATTCAGGTTGTACAGATGGTAAAAACGCTTGCCGTCCCAATGCCACGTACGCAGAAAGTGCCACAGACGACGCAGATGGTAAAGAATAATATCCTTGAAATTCACCAGTATGGGGAAACCGATACCCCCCAAAATAATCAGCAGAGATATATAGATGAAGAACGGGTTGTGCCCCGTCATCACCAACGGATTACCCAGATTTCCGGGCAACGTGGAGAATCCCGCATTGCAGAAAGCGGAAATGGCATGAAAAGCGGAAAAGGCCAGCTCTTCCTGAAGGTCCATCCCCATCGTCCCGTGGATGTCTCCCCAGATAGCAAGCATCCCTATTCCTTCAATCACCAGCGTAAAGGCCAGAATATAGACCAGGGTGGAGAGCAGGGAATTCAAGGAATTGGAACTCACCATGTCGCGCACCACCAACTGATTGTACAACGAGGTATTACCCATGAAGAACATGGCAAAGAAGCTCGTCAGTGTCATCACTCCCAGACCGCCTATCTGAATCAGCAGAATGATTACCACAAAACCGGTCGGGGTAAAAGTGGATGCCACATCGACAGACGTCAGCCCCGTGACACACACCGCACTGGTGGATATGAACAGCGAGTCGACCCACGATATGCCGTTCACCGTGCAGCGCGGCAACATCAACAGCCCCGTGCCTATCATTATGATTATCAGGAAACTTGCAGCCAGAATAAGCGAAGGGTTCGTACGCCGCCCCAGCAACCGTACCAACCCGTTGGAAAGGCTGAAAAAGGAAAACACCAGCAGCAGGACAAGATGATAGGCCTTGCCATGCAGAAATTCCCAGAACTGCAAGATGGCGCCCTCCTCCTCCGGACGATGGAAAATGACCGGGATAAGGGTCAGATAGAGCAGAATGGTCAGTATCCAGGTGAGCTTACTGAAGGTGCGCCGGGTATCCTTGTATTCCAGCAAGATGCGAAGGGTGACATCTACCAGAAAAACAATCCACACCCCATGGTACAAGCGTTGGAGCTGATGCGCCTCGACCTCTGAAATCGTAAAGCCATGCTCATAGACCACGCCGACAATCAGCAGGATGGAGGCCAAATAAGTGATGGAAGTCATTACTCCCACTGTCATCCGTACGTAAGGGTGAATCCATTTATTTTGATACAAAAGGAATTTATGATAAATCTTCATAAATGCATCGATTAATGAAACGCGGCAAACTTAGACAAATATACCTTGATATACAAAAAACAAAAGGAAAAAGAAATTGGTTCAAAAATAATAGCTACATTTGGGCATTGAATTATTAATAATTTTAACCACTATGAGCAACAAAAAGAAAAGATTCATTCTCCCGGAAGAGGAAATCCCACAGTACTGGTATAACATACAAGCCGATATGGTGAACAAGCCCATGCCACCGCTTCACCCCGGCACCAAGCAACCGCTGAAAGCAGAAGACTTGTATCCTATCTTTGCCGAGGAACTCTGCCGCCAGGAACTGAATCAGACTGACACGTGGATTGAAATCCCCGAAGAGGTCCGCGAAATGTACAAATACTACCGCAGCACTCCGCTGGTGCGCGCTTATGGATTGGAGAAAGCGCTCGGCACACCGGCACATATCTACTTCAAGAACGAGAGCGTCAGCCCGATGGGCTCGCACAAGCTGAACTCCGCCATCCCACAGGCATACTATTGCAAGCAGGAGGGAGTGACTAACGTGACCACCGAAACCGGTGCCGGACAATGGGGAGCTTCCCTGGCATATGCCGCCCGCCTCTTCGGACTGGAAGCCGCTGTCTATCAGGTAAAAATCAGTTACGAGCAAAAGCCCTACCGCCGCAGCATCATGCAGACATTCGGTGCGCAGGTTACCCCGTCTCCCTCCATGTCTACCCGCGCCGGAAAAGATATACTGACCGCCCATCCCAACTATCAGGGCTCACTGGGAACAGCCATTTCCGAAGCCATAGAGCTGGCACAGACCACTCCCAACTGCAAATATACCCTCGGCTCCGTATTGAGCCACGTGGCCCTGCATCAGACCGTCATCGGACTGGAAGCCGAAAAGCAGATGGAAATGGCGGGTGAATACCCCGACACCGTCATCGCCTGCTTCGGAGGAGGTTCCAACTTTGGTGGTATCGCCTTCCCCTTCATGCGCCACAACATCCTCGAAGGAAAGAAAACACGCTTTGTCGCCGCCGAACCTGCTTCATGTCCGAAGCTGACACGCGGCAAATTCCAATACGACTTCGGAGACGAGGCCGGATACACTCCGTTGCTGCCCATGTTTACACTGGGACACAACTTTGCCCCTGCCAATATCCATGCCGGCGGCCTACGCTATCACGGTGCAGGTGTCATCGTATCACAACTGCTGAAAGACGGTTATATGGAAGCGGTGGACATCAAGCAGCTCGAATCATTCGACGCCGGTTGTCTGTTTGCGCAAGCAGAGGGCATCATCCCCGCCCCCGAGTCCTGCCATGCCATTGCCGCCACCATCCGCGAAGCAAACAAATGCAAGGAAACGGGTGAAGAGAAGGTGATTCTGTTCAACCTTTCCGGTCACGGACTTATCGACATGGCATCCTACGACAAGTATTTGTCCGGCGATTTAGTGAATTACGAGCTGACGGATGCCGACATCCAGAAGAATCTGGACGAGATAGGCAATCTGGCTTAATAGATATTCGCCATACTGACAAGCGGTTCATAGAGTTTCTCTATGTCCTGCGAGTCCATCTCAATCTGTACCTGGTCCCCCGGAATCAAACGAGTTCCTGCGGGGACCAGATTTTTTCCATCCCGATGTACATTGATAATGACGCAACGCTCCGGCAGGGACAGTTCGTCCACCAGTTTCCCGTCCAGATAAGAATCCGTCATAATCTCCACTGAAAGCGTATAGCGTTTCTCTTCTTTAAAATCGGGAGCATGAATCATATCTTCATAGAGGGAGACGTTGGAAGGCTTCATTTGCAGAAGTTCCGTAAAATAGTAGGTCAACCCACCAACAACCACCGAAGGGTAAAAGACCTCAAAATGCCCCGTAATCTCCGTAATCAGCACAATGGCCGTGAGCGGTGTACGGACCACGGCCACCAGAAAAGCCGACATGGAAACAAGCATGATATAACTGACATTCTCTTGCCCGATGACACCGTACCTCACTCCTACCAGACCGACAATCTGTCCCAACAACCCTCCCGTAACCAGCGTCGGAATGAAACTGCCGCCCGGCAATCCGGAAGAGACAGAGAAAACGGAAAAGACGAAATGCAGCAACATGACAGCCGTCACCCACATAATCTGCGTACTGCCGTTCTGTGCCTGGGCCAGCAGAAACTGCTCCCCGCCTCCAGTCAGATTGACCTGCATCAGCGAAATGATGTAGGCCACCAGCACCAGATAGAACATCTTGACATACGCCGGAGAATTGACTTTGGCATACACATGCCTGAAAGCATTCATGGTGGAGGAGTAGAACTTCCCGCATACGGAGACAATCACCGCCAATATCAAGAAATACTTCATCTGGACAAAGAAGGCGAAAACCGGTTCCGTTACTTCTATCAGATGGTAAGGATTCACAGGAAAGACCATGCTTGCCACGGCTCCTGCCACAACACCCGCCAGCAAGGTAGTGATGGCCGTCTTAGGGGCATCGAAGCGTTCAATGGATTCTATTACAATGAGCGAGGAAGCCAGTGGCGCTGCAAAAGCCGCAGCGAGCCCCGCTCCCGCCCCGGCTGCCAGCAACTGTTTCTGTTCGCCTTTCAGGATATGAGTCCAGCGGGATACCAGGCTACCCACATAAGAGCCTATCTGCACGGAAGGCCCTTCGCGCCCCAAAGACAACCCCGCCGAGAAGGACAGAATGCCCCCTACAAACTTGGATACCATCTCGATGAAAGGATGCCGGTAAGTGATGCGCCCGTTAATCACGCCGCGTGTCTGCGGAATACCTCCCCCGCCGATAAGCGGCATTTTCCCCACGAGCCACATGACGAAGACGAGAATGCCCCAAGAAAACAGAAAGAGTGGAATGTGCCAGTACCAGGCCGGATGCGAAGCGAAGAAACCACTGCGGAGGTGGAACAGATAATAGAGAAGATAGTGATAGGGCACAGCGACCAGTCCCGTCAGCAAACCGACGAACATGCTGACGAAATACAACCGGGCATCCACCAGCTTCAACTTCCAGATGTGCCAGCCGCGTACTGTTTTCCAGTTCTTGACCCTCGTCCAAAGACGTTCTGCCTTATCCCATAGTTCCATAACAAAACAACTCCCGTTAACTTGCGCTTTACAACAACAAGCAACGGGAGTTGTTTTATACAGAAACATTATTTACCAAAATCTGTTCTTTGCAGGATTATACTCAAATCCCACGAGCTTCAATTTTCGTACAATGTCCTCTTTCTCTACGTTCATATCCTCGCAGAGCGCGTCCAGCGAAGGATAGAAATCACGCAGTTTCATGTTGATGAAGCTGTACAGCATCACCGGGTCCTCAGGTAATCTCATAGTTACAATCTTTAAATTTAAACTAATACCGGGGACAAAATTACAATAAAAAAACAAAATAGAGATAATTTTAGTGTAGAATATACAACCTACCCACCGCAAACGATTGAGGGCCATGTTTACGGAGCTTCCGTCTGCTCTATCTTCAGGGAGACCTTCTCGATAATCTTTCCAAGCTCCTCTTCCAGCGGAATCACATTGAAGTCGCCCCAGAAATCGGCGTCATACTTGAAGTCGGTTTCAGAGAAGACGGTATGCACCGGCAACCGTTCCGCACGCGGGAAGCGCGTCACGTTCTCCCCGTCAATCCGGCAGGTCACCATCTCGAACCAGGTATACAGAGTGGGATTACTGAAGAGCATGCGTTTTCTCTTCATCTTGAAGTAAAGGTCGCCACGGATGTGGTGGACATAATAGGTACCGTTCCAGGGTTTGTATGAGACGGTATAGACAAGTTTCTCCGTTGTCAGCCTGATTTTCGGAGCCTGGCGTATCACGAAAAGCCGTGTGGCGGCCTTCACATACCGGGGATGAATTTCGAAGCGGGCACGCAGCAAGGCGCTGTTCTCCGAGTCTATATAGAGTTCTCCGCAGAACAAAGGCTCCTTTACCCCACGTTTCTGCTCAAAATAGACGACGTTGGCAGTACGGTCGTCCACCGATACGATGTCGCCCGAAGTATAGGTATAAAGTTCCTCGCCGGATTCCAGCAAGAGGAAGTCTGGAAGATTCTTCATGATGTCCAACTGCAGACATGCCTCCACCCCGGAGCTGATTTTGGCAAGCACACTGTCCGTCTGCTCCCGGTTATCTATCTTGCTCATCTTGAGCAGTTTCACCTGGTCTTTCTGTCCGGGTTCCATCGTCGGTGATTTGTAGACCTTGAAAACGGCCTCCGTCAGGCTCTGGAACTTGTTCTTCAGTTGTACACCTTCCCGGTAGAAGGTGGTCAGATAGACCGGAGAAGTGGAGCAGTTCCTATCCCGGTGCTCTATCATCTCGCGAAGCAGCTTTTTAGGCTCCACCAAGCGGATAAGCACTTCTTGCAAGGAAATGACTTTCGGCTCAAGGCTCAGGACATTGCTGCGTCCTTCCAAAGCAGAGGCTTCCACCGTTTGCCCCACATAACCCAGATGGGAGAAGGAGAGCATGCAGCGCCTCAACGAGTCGGGCAGGTTGAGCCGGAATTCACCGTTCTGGTTGGTAATGTTACCCAGTGAGGTTCCTTGTGCGATGACCGACGCACTGACGACGGGCTCTCCCGTCTCCTTGTCCAGCAGGATTCCGGCAATGGTGGAATATGCCGGTCGGGGCGGCAGGGGTACCGTTTCTTCCATACTCTTCCTTTCTGCCGCCCGTGTTATCAATATATGGTTGCCTAATACCTTCAATTCGAGGTTCCGGCTGCCGGTTATCCTATGAATGGCCTGCCTCACGGAACACTCCTGCTTCCTGACCCTCACCACTGAGTCGTTATGGATGACCTTACTATCATAGATAAACAGATAGCCGGACTGCTCCGAGACTTTCCCCAACAGCGCATAAACCGTTCCCTTCATTCCAGGCAGCCGGACGATGCGGTCCAGCACATCGCCTCCGTCCGCTCTTGCACTGCCTGCCAGGAAGAAAATGAAGAGTGGCAAATGGAGAATGAAGCATTTCATTGAATTCATTGTTCCGACAATATCAGTCTATTGCCCTGACGTGTACACTTCAAGTCGAACGTCCAGCATATCAGCTCGGCCACAGACTCCGGGGAGTTATTCGAAAATTCGACCGTCAGCCGCCGTTTGCCCAGGGTTGGCGACGCGGCTTCTATCTGCCAGCCGGCAGACTCCTTATTGATGGCACGCAGCACATCCTCCAGGCACTCGTCCTTGAAACGGATGTTGCTGGTGTAGCGGTCAAAGAGCTCCGGATTCTCCGTCTCGCTGACGAGCAGACTGCCCCCCTGCAAGATAACCGTTTCTCCCGCCTCTACAAAGACCGTCTGTTCCTCTTGTTTCAGCAGCACCTTCACCTTCCCGCGCTTCACGGACAAGCTGAAGGGGAGCCCTTCATTGCTCCTGACATTGAAAGCCGTGCCCAGTACCTCCACACGCACCCTCGCCGTCTCAATCGTAAAAGCCTGCTCGGGTTTCTTTGCCACATCGAAGAAGGCTTCACCCTGCAGGTTCACTTCCCGCTTGTCTTCCGCAAAATGTTCGGGATACTTCAGCGTGCTTTCCTGCGCCAGATATACCACCGAACCGTCTTCAAGGGTCTTGACCAGTGTGGGCTTCTCCCGGTTCTCCTCCGTCAGCAAGCTACGACTGTCCCCACCTTGTTCCGGTACGGCCCACCATGCGGCAAAACATACGATTCCGGCAATCACGGCTGCCGCAACGCTCCCCCACTTGAGGTAAAGCCTGCGGTGCATTGCCGGAGCATGTTCCGCATCTGCCGGCAGCAGGCAGTCCGTTTCGAAGCGGGCATAAAGCCGTACCCATGCCTCGTCGGTCCTTGTCTTCTTTTTATCTACTTCCATCATTGTGTCCGGATATAATTATCAATTTCATTTCGTAAGGTTCGGAGTACCTTGGTCATTTCCGCTTCCACCGTCTTGACGGACAACGAAAGCGACAAGGCAATCTCTGCATATTTCTTCCCCTCCATGCGGTGCATCCTGAAAATCTGCTGCCGGCGCCGGGGCTGCTTGTCGAGCGTATGCCGGATGAGGGTCTGAAGTTCCTCGTATTCCAAATGCGCGTGGGGGTCGGACGAATAGCCCGGCCCGGACTCCGTACGGACAGATGCCCGATAGCGCTCCTTGACCTCCTGATGCTCACAAAACTGCACGGCTTCATTCCTCACAGAACGGTAGAGATAGCTTTTCACGGACTGGAATACTTGTAACCGCTCCCGGTTCTTCCACAGCACGTAGAACAGCTCCTCCACAATTTCCTCGGCAGACGCCGTATCACCCGTGATGCCCGCAGCATACCAGCAAAGAGGGGAATAATACCGGCGGAAGATTCCTTCGAACGCCTTTATATCGCCCTCCTTTATTCTGGCCAGTATCATCAGTTCGTCCAGCATACACGGTGTTTTTTCTCGGTTGCTCCAAATATAAGGAAAACTATCAGATAATCAATTGGATTGTTTCCGCAATTTGCTGACTGCATTCTCCAGGGATTCCGTAGGTTCTATGATATTGTAGTTCCTCCAGAAGTCTTCGTTCCAGTACTCATCCACCAGGTCGTAGAATACCTGCTTCCGTTTGAAGGTGTTCTTGTTGGAGATGCCGGAGAGAGGGCTTTCCGTCCTGTCGGTCACCACCATTTCAGAGAAAGCGGTGTAGCTGGAGGAGAACAGCCTTTTTTTCCAGTCGCATTTAAAGCGGATGACATTCCGTATATAGTTCAGGTAAGTCTTGGCCCCCTGCTGCTTGTAGGTCACCAGATAGGTGACTTCCTGCGGGCGGAACCGTAAGCCGACGGGCTTCTTATGCAGAATGGCCTCCACTGCCTTCACCCGATTTGCCATGTCCAGGCCAAACTCGGCACGTGTAAAGGAAAGCCGTTCGTAGTCTATATACAGTTTCCCGATGAACAAGGCATACATCAGGCTGACCCGCGGACGGAAGCTGACCACATACTGCATGCGGTTATCCAAATTGACGGGGTCCTCCATACGGAATTCATAATAGTCCAGATTGTCCGTGCTCAACAGCGCATCGCCATTCTTCACAATGTCCAGATAAAGGGACAAATTGGGACCTCCCACCACTTTCACAGCCAGCGTGTCACTCTGCTTTTGGCTCAGCAGGCGGCGGCCTTTCAGCAGCTGCACCTTGTCGCGGTCTACATCGCGGGAGTTATAATCCGTCTTATAGACATCCATCACTGCCTCGGACACGCTGATATAGCGGCGGCGCTTCTGCACGGTTTCCCGATAGAAGGCGGTCAGCATGTTGTCATTGCCAGAATAATTTACTGGAATTTTCTTGATGGCCTCTTCCACTATGACGCGGGGATTATTGCCATAGACCACAATCTCGCTCAAAAGATTGGGGGCCGGTATCATCCAGATGGTCAGCTCGCCCGTTTTTTCAAGTTCTTCCAGAGAGAGGTGTGTAGTGAGATAGCCGATATGGGAGACTTCCAGTCCACGGAAAGCTTCCGCTTCCGCTACTTTCAAGGAGAATGTGCCGTCGGCATTGGTCACCGTTCCGATATTGTTGCCGACAACAGAGACGTTCACGTTTTCGAGTTTCTTCCTGCTGTCCTTGTTCTTGACCGTACCGGTGATGACGAGCTCGTTCACTGCCGCGTCCTGCGCCATCAACGGGGTGATACCCGAAGATAAGAATGCAAACAAACACCCAAGTGTAAATCCTACAAAGTTTTTCATAAGGCATGTTTTTAAGGGGTTTCTATTAATAAGAGCGGTGAGGAAGATAAAACCCTATAGAATGGAGAGAAAAATACAAAAAAAGTAGCACGTTGATAATCAGAGAGAAATTTTGCCAAGACATTGCCATAGGTTTGGCAAAACTTTGCCATGCCTATGGCAAAAGTTTGCCAACGCGGTGGCAAAGTCTTGCCAATAGTAAGGCAAAACCTTGTCAAGCTGTCGGCAATAGCTTAGTTGAATTGTTGGGGCTTCCGCTGGCTCAGAATAACGTAGATGATGACCGGCGCACCGATAATGGGCGTGACGGCATTCAAGGGAATAATACCCGCTTCGCCGGGCAAGACGCAAATCAGATTGCAAAGCAGTGCCACTGCACCGCCACTCAGGATGGTGACCGGCAATAGGGAATTGTGATTGGCTGTCCCCAATATCATGCGGGCCACATGCGGCACGGCCAGGCCAATAAAGGCGACCGGACCACAGAAAGCGGTGGTGACAGCCGTCAAGAGCCCGGTGATAACCAAAAGCCAGTTGCGCACACGGCGGATATTGACACCTAGATTTTCGGCATAGCGCTCTCCCAGCAACAAGGCGTTCAGGGACTTTATCAACAATAATGAGCCGAACAGTCCCACAATGGTGACCAGCGCAAAGGCCGGCATCTGCTGTAGGGAAACTCCACCGAAGTTGCCCAGCCCCCATATCATATAGGACTGCACCCCCTCTGCCGTAGCAAAGAAGTTCAGCAGGGCAATGGCCGAAGAAGCGATGTAGCCTATCATGATACCCGTTATCAGCAGCATGATATTGCTCTTTATCAGCGTGGAAAAGAAAAGGATAAGTGCCATAATCAGCATGGCTCCGATAAATGCGCCAAGCAGTACGGAGAAGAAGCCGGACAAACTGAACGCCCCTGCCGTGATGCTGCCGCCAAACAGCAACATGACGAAGGCCACTCCCAGACTTGCCCCGGCGTTGATGCCCAGAATGGATGGTCCTGCCAGCGGATTCTTGAAAGCCGTCTGCAACATCAGTCCGCAGACAGCCAATGCGCCACCGCAAAGCAGCGCCGTCAGCGCTTGGGGCAAACGGGATTCCCAAAGGATGAAGCTCCAGCTTGCCTTCTCCCCCTCTCCACCGAGCAGGATACGGAAAACATCGGCAGGCGGAATCGAAACCGACCCTACCAGCAGATTGCCCGCAAAAAGCAATAAGATTACTACTCCCAACCCGATACCATATTTCCAGCCTTTACTCATAGTTACATTATTTAGCACACAAAGACACGGAGGCACAGAGTTTTCTATTACTTTCACAAAAGTTCCGTATCTCTGTGTTCATCACTCCTTCAGTCTGCAAAAATAGCGCAAGCCTCCCAAATCTCCTATTTCGGGATGCAGAATCTGTATCAGGTCGGATAACAAATAATCGGGACGGAACGGAGTCTCCTCGTAGAAAGGAACTTTCGCCGTATTACAACCATAGACATTCCGGGTCTTGAAAGCCTTGAAACCGGTGTAGCCGATATAATCCGCCTCCAAATCAGCATAGCTCATGTCGCGGTCACGGTTGTACTTCACCAGCCAGACGTCGGCATCGCCCGCCTTGTCGAAAACGGTCTCGAAAGCCAGAGGAACAGAGCCGCTGTGGGTATCGTCGGCAAAGGCGTAACGCCCGCAAGCATCCTGAAAAAGCCTTCCTATGGTGCTACGCCCTCCCGGTACGTACCATGCCGAGCCACTTTTCAACTCACTGACAACGGAGAACGAGGTGGATGAAAGTTGCGCACGCATCTTGAGGCGTTGGTAACAACTGTCCACTTCAGCAAAAAGGCTGTCGGCTTGTGGCGCAACCCCGAAGAGCAGTCCGTAGAAACGCATCCACTCGGCACGTCCCAAAGCGGAGGTTTCCATGTAGTCGGCACATTCGATGATGGGAATATCCAGTTTCTCGATACGGCCATAACCGCCACTGTTCTCGAACGGAGACAGAAGGATGGCATCGGGATGCAGGTCGATGATGCGCTCCATATCGGGATTCATACCGTCGCCACAATCGGCGATGGCACCCCGGCGGCAGGCTTCGTGCACGGCGGGTAGTTTGATGTACTTCAAGTCACAGACACCGCCGATGCTACCAAACACACCCAGATTATCCATCAGTCCGCAGTGGACGGAAGAGTAGATGACTGATTTGGAGAGTGGGGTACGTACCACAGTACCTGCCGGAAGATGTGCCGGGAGTTCGCGGTCTTTCGGGACCAGTATATAGGTATGTAGCGTGTGCAACGTATCCCAAGGATTGCGCAAGGTGGCAAGGGTATAGCCGGGATAGGACATTAAGGTAAGATTCTCTGCATAACGTAAGGGAATGGTGTCACCGTTGGCCAAAGCAGAGGCAGTCTTGCTCCTTCCCCCACAGGAGGAAAGAAACAAGACTGCGAACAGACAGATAAGTAAACTATTTCTTTTCATTGATATTAATTGAAGAAGATAGCAGAATTAGGATTCATACCTCCTGCATCGAACTGCTCTATAAAGGTACCGTCTTTCTTGAAACGATAAATGGTGCCGTTCGTGGTATATTCAGAAGTACCAATATAGAAATCACCGTTATTATCATTTACTTCCAACATATAAATCGTAGAAGTTTTCAACTTTTCCGGTATATCCTTCAAGAAAGAAGCTTCATCCATCTTTCCAGTCTTTATATTATAAGTAAAAAAAGAAGCGGTAGGATTGGTGTAATTTGAATAAGTCAAATAGAGAATATCATCAGTAGCACACATACGGGTGGCACTGCCTAATTCCGTCACCTTATTGTTGGCAGCAGGGTCTATCATCTGTAATGAATAGCCAATATCAACATAATTACCCCATGAAATCAAAAAAACCTTATCATCCTCTTCAACCAAAGCATTGGGGTTCAAACCTACCGTCAACGTCTCTTTCAACTTGAAAGTACGCAAATCTATCACCTTTACGTCATTGTGATAAGTGCTCCAATCAGCAGTACAGCTATTCGCCACATAAAGCATATCCTCGCAGATTGCCACACCTTCCAGATTGTCGCCAAGTCCGGTCAATTTATCCACTACCTCCAACGTTTTCGCATTGATTTTAGCTACAGCTCCTCCGTAGAAGGAAGCATAGATATATCCATCCTCAGCATCGATATAACGAATGCCTGCACTGAGGTCGTTGTCGTCTACAAACGAAACACGTTTCAACTCCACACCCGCAGCATTCAGCTTAGTCAGATAATTGGAACCACTTACAGCTATATATATTTCATCTTCATACTCAATCATACTCTGACCAAGGTCACCCAACTTGGCGTTGTTTTGAGTCTGGTAAATATCACTGATGAAATCCGCATCCTTATTGGGTGCATAAAAGGCAAGTCTTGCGTTATTAGCTCCCCAACCACCCTCATTCAGAATATAAACACGCGTCTGCGGCAGTGTCACCTTCGACCCGCCGTCATCCAGAGAATCGTCATCGTCGTCACTACAAGATGCCAAAGAGGCACCCAAAGCAAGCATGCAGAGCATACCGAATAATAAACTTCTTACTTTCATAATCACAGTTGTTATTGTTTATAATTAGTTTTTGTTGTTCATAAATAGATTATTCAAAACTTGAAAGTACCCGTCAACCGCCACGAACGACCCGGCATAGGATAATATTTTATCACGTCATACTGTTCATCGGTCAGATTTATAATCTCGGCCTGCAACAGAAGCCGGCAACCGCCCAAAGCAAACTCATGAGAGAGGCTCATCGTATGCTCCAGATAGCCCTCAATCTCATTCTCCGGAATGTTCTGCGACAAATAGTAACGCTTTCCCACTCCTACCGCCGAGTAGCCCACATTCACCCACGGCGTTTCTACAATGGCGGACGCGTTTCCGCTATGAAGAGGAGTATAAGGCAATTGGTCCTTATAGTTCTTCGCGTCGGAATCGGTCAGGTCAATGGCCTTTTGCCATGTATATCCGCCCGACATAATCAGTCTTATTTTCTCCGTCAATGGAACGGTTGCCGCCAAAGTGGCATCCACACCTGCGGCATGCACCTTGCCGTAGTTCGCCATCTTCCACGCATAGGTGGTGGGAAAAGCCACAATCTTATCCGTCACATCATTATAGTAACCGTCGAGCGTAACGGAGATATAGTCGAACACAGACAATCCGGATTTGCTCCATGTGATACCGACATTATATTCGTCTGCCTTCTCGGGTCGCAGATTACGGTTGCCCAGCCGGTAGTAATAGAGGTCGTTGAAAGTGGGCAGACGGAACGTACTCTTATACATCAACCGGAAATACAGCGACTCGTCCTGCCAAGGCTGCATACTGACTGATAAAGAGGGGGCAAAGCGATGGAAGTCATCGGGGACCGTACCTTTCTCGGCATGCTCCGAAGTGGCAGTATGCACCAGCGAAGCCGTGGCCGTGAGCCATCCTTGCCGGTAGCGTGCATTGAAGGCACTGATGGAAGTATATCTTGTAGGGAAAGGACATTCCGGCAAACTGTTGCGCAACTTGTTTATCACCCCATCCTGCGCCAACGAAAGGGTCAAAGCTTCCAAAGGACGGTAGAGAACGGTCGCGGAAATATAATATTCGTCTTGCCGGTGATTTTCCCGATAATATCCGTCGGCATATTCCTTGCCCTCATCCTTATATTGGTTCCAGCCATGATTATACTTTGCCTGTGCCTGCAAACTCCACCGGGGCGAAAAATGCTTCCTATAACGTGCCTGCACAAAAGTATTCTCATCCCAAAGCGTTTCATCGGAAAGGGGATTATAGAGCGTAACCGCCCCTGGAAGTCCCCGGCGGGAATAGAAGTAATAACCCTTCACATCCAGTTCGCTGTCATCCTTGAAAGTATGATAAAAGGTAGCTTCGCCCTGCCAGGAATAGATGCCGGAGTTGTTACGTTTCTCTTCCGTCACGTATTTCCCATTGACCAGCGTGAAAGGGTAATTACCGTCTGCCCTCATATAACCGGCATCTACCGCCACGCGTGTACGGCAGCCCAGTTTCTGCCACCAGCGCAGCGAGGGGCTGACCATGCCGAACGACCCTCCGCGCACCCGTGCCTGAAAAGCGGCATTGCGCCCGTCATCAAAATGAGGTTTTTCCGTCTCTATGCCCAGCACACCGGCCGACGCATACAAGCGGGCGGACTGCAACAAGTCCTCCGACTGCCCGATGGCGAGCGAAAGCATGGAAACATTGTCCAGCGAAAAACGCCCGATATCTATCTGCCCTACCTGACAATTACTCACCGCCACCCCGTCATAACTGACAGCTGTATGGGCTGCTCCCATATTGCGTATGGAAACCGTTTTCAGTCCTCCAATGCCTCCATAGTCCTTTACATTGGCTCCGGCAAAACGGCGTACAGCATCTGCCATATTCTGTATTCCCAGCTGGCTGATATCCTGCCGTGACATCGTCTGTATGGGTACGGCAGAAGTCACTTTATTGGGCGACCTGCGTGCTGTCACTGTCACTTTCTCTATCTGATGCACTTTCCCCGTAATCGTATCTCCCCCCACCTCCTGGGCAGAGAGCCGGAGTATACTTGCACCCAATGAAACAGCACAGACCAGTAATACCTTAGTCCTTCCTGACATAGAATAAATGAAGATTATCTTAAACCATTTGCGCACTGCCCACTTTCCTCGAATGGACAATTTTTCGACTTTGTTTTGCAGGTCTTCTGACTCGTTCCCGGTACATCGCCTTCCCGTTCTTTCCGAAGAACAGTGGCACAAGTATGATACACCGAGCATGGAACTCACAGCAGCGGGACTGTTCGGGACTTTCACCCGATTCCCTTTTCATCCGCTTCTCCGGATAGAGAACGCGGAACAAAACGTGGACAAAGATAGGATAAATAAAAGAAGTTTCAGTAAACAATAAAACGAATATTACCGTTTTAACAGTCATTTTTTTAACTTTGTAACATAATAACCCCAAAATCGAGTTGCCATGAAATATAAGTTATTGGTTCTTGATGTAGATGGAACGCTACTCAATGATGAAAGAGAAATTAGTAAAAGGACATTAGCTGCTCTGCTAAAGGTCCAGCAAATGGGAGTGCGCATAGTTTTGGCATCCGGTAGGCCGACTTATGGATTGATGCCACTGGCCAAAACCCTCGAACTCGGCAATTATGGAGGGTTTGTTCTCTCCTATAACGGTTGCCAGATAATAAAAGCACAGAACGGAGAAATATTGTTTGAACGACGCATCAATCCGGAAATGCTGCCTTATCTGGAAAAGAAAGCCCGCAAGAACGGCTTTGCCATCTTCACCTACCACGATGATACCCTCATTACGGATAGTCCGGACAATGAATATATAAAGAATGAAGCCCTGCTAAACAATTTGAAGATAATCAAGGAAGATGAATTCTCTACTGCCATAGACTTCGCACCTTGCAAGTGCATGCTGGTGAGTGACAAGGAAAAAGCTCTGATAGGGCTGGAACAACATTGGGAAAAACGCCTGGCAGGTACTCTGGATGCTTTCCGTTCCGAGCCTTACTTTTTAGAGGTGGTGCCCTGCGGAGTCAATAAAGCGAATACGTTAGGCGCCCTATTAGAGCATTTGGGAGTAACACGGGAAGAAGTCATTGCCGTTGGAGATGGCGTATGCGATGTGACCATGCTCCAATTGGCCGGCATGGGGGTAGCTATGGGACATTCACAAGATTCTGTAAAGGTCTGTGCAGACTATGTGACCGCATCGAATGAAGAAGATGGAGTGGCCCTGGCCGTAGAAAAACTAATATTGGCAGAAGTGCGTGCAGCAGAGGTGCCTCTTGATTTACTGAACGAACGGGCACGACACGCATTGATGGGAAACTTGGGCATTCAATACACATACGCTTCGGATGAGCGCGTAGAAGCAACCATGCCGGTCGACTACCGTACCCGCCAACCCTTCGGCATTCTGCATGGCGGTGCCACCCTTGCCTTGGCAGAAACCGTTGCCGGGCTCGGCTCCATGATTATCTGCGAACCTGATGAGATTGTCGTGGGAATGCAAGTCAGCGGAAATCATATTTCTTCTGCACACGAAGGAGATACCGTAAGGGCAGTGGCAACCATCGTTCATAAAGGGCGTTCATCCCATGTGTGGAATGTGGACGTATTTACTTCCACCAATAAACTGGTTTCCTCTATACGGGTAGTGAATAGTGTTATAAAGAAAAGATAAAATAACTGTTATAAACTACGTAATGTAAATGCATGAAAATCAAAAGGGAACGAGGGGGTTAACCAATTCCTCGGTTTTATCCTTACTTTTGTAAACTATATTAGAGAGTTATCCCGAACAACAAAAAGAAAACGATGCAGATACGCAACAATACATTGATAACGGAATGTTCAGCTTATGATTTCAAGGAAATGTTGGAACGTAAGAAAGTGAAGTCATGGCTTAAATCCGTGTCGGCTTTTGCCAATACGGAAGCATCTTCTTTCTTCACTACATTCTATAATCTGAATTGGGGAAAGAACGAAAGAATACCCGTAGAAGAAGTGGCCGAAAGGGTAAACAGTCCCCTCAAAAAGTATCCTGCAAACGAAGAAAGTTCGGTCGAAAAGTTCGGTGTAAATGCGAAAATGTTCGGTGTAAACGACAAAAGTTCGGAGACAAGGTTCGGAGAGAGCACAGATGCCCCTAAAAACATAGGAAAGACAGCACAGAAGATTATCGATTTCGTCATTTCCGATCCTCCTATGTCAGCCGAAACTATGGCTTACAAGATTGGTATAAGTTCTCGTGCCGTAGAAAAACAAATTGCAAAATTGCGGTCTATGGGTATCTTATCTCGTGAAGGTGCGGACTTTGGTGGCTATTGGCGCATTGTCATTAATCCTCAAACTGAAAAATAAGTATATAAGATTGACTTGAAATTCAAAAACGGCAGTATCCATAATTTTGTGTAAATAGAAACGGGATTCAGTTATAAGTTCT
>NZ_QSOO01000019.1:0-105711 GCF_003436255.1 Bacteroides sp. D20
CAGAAGAAGCCTCCGTGTCTGATAAGGATACGGAGGCTTTGTTCGTTTTATATCTTTACATATACTTGGATGCCGGCATGGATTGTTCTTGTGTTTTAGGCCATGAGTTTTCTGCTGATTTGTAGTGATATCAGGGTGAAATGAACATAAAAAAATGAATATTTTACTCTAAATACTACATAATGAGGATAATTATTCGTATCTTTGTCGCCCGAATAAACAAAAGAAGCTTTGGGAAAGTTTGATAAATACAAAATAGACCTGAAAGGTATGCAAGCAGATTCATGCAAATATGAGTTTGTGCTAGACAACCTTTTCTTTGCCAATATTGATGGACCGGAAGTGCAGAAGGGTAAAGTCAATGTGGTGTTAGTTGTAAAGAAAACATCTCGTGCTTTCGAATTGAACTTCCAGACAGACGGAATGGTGTGGGTGCCATGTGACCGTTGTTTGGACGATATGGAACAGCTTGTCAGCTCGACAGATAAGCTGCTGGTTAAGTTCGGTCATGAATATGCCGAAGAAGGTGACAATCTCATTGTAATTCCCGAAGAGGAAGGTGAGATTAATGTAGCATGGTTTATGTACGAGTTTGTAGCTTTGGCCATCCCCATGAAGCATGTGCATGCTCCGGGTAAGTGTAACAAGGCAATGACCAGCAAATTGAGTAAGCATATGCGCACTACTCCGGATGATGATATGGCTGAGGACACATTTGCTCCGGAAGAAGAGGTGGAGCTGATGAATGAAGAAGAAACGCAGGTAGACCCGCGTTGGGACGAATTAAAGAAAATATTAGATAACAATTAAAGATTAAAGAAAATGGCACATCCTAAGAGAAGACAGTCAAAAACAAGAACTGCGAAGAGAAGAACTCATGATAAAGCAGTAGCTCCTACACTGGCTATTTGCCCGAATTGTGGTGAGTGGCATGTATATCACACTGTATGTGGTGCATGTGGTTACTATAGAGGTAAGCTTGCAGTTGAAAAGGAAGCTGCCGTATAATTACGGTCAGTTTGACTAAAACTTATACTTGAATATCGGGCGTCTAAAAAGATTTGTAATTTAATAAGCAAACCTTTTTAGACTACCGTTGTTTCAGTAGTTCTATAAGTAAACAAGATTTTAATGGAAAAAATAAATGCAGTAATTACAGGAGTCGGCGGTTATGTACCTGATTACGTCTTGACAAACGACGAAATCTCAAGAATGGTGGATACCAATGACGAATGGATTATGACTCGTATCGGAGTAAAGGAAAGACGTATCCTGAATGAAGAAGGGTTAGGTAGTTCCTATATGGCGCGTAAAGCTGCCAAACAGCTGATGCAACGTACTGGCGCGGATCCGGATGATATAGATCTGGTGATTGTAGCTACTTCCACTCCGGATTATCATTTCCCTTCTACAGCTTCTATTTTATGTGATAAGCTAAGGCTGAAAAATGCATATGCTTTTGACTTGCAGGCAGCCTGCAGCGGATTTCTCTATCTGATGGAGACGGCGGCCAATTTCATCCGTTCTGGAAGATATAAGAAGGTTATCATTGTGGGAGCCGACAAGATGTCGTCAATGGTTGATTATACAGACCGTGCTACTTGTCCTATCTTTGGAGACGGCGCTGCAGCTTTCATGCTCGAGCCGACAACAGAAGATGTAGGTATTATGGATGCTATTCTGAGAACCGACGGCAAAGGTTTGCCTTTCCTGCATATGAAAGCGGGTGGGTCGGTTTGTCCTCCCTCTTATTTTACTGTAGACAACCACATGCATTACATTTATCAGGAAGGACGTACTGTGTTTAAGTATGCCGTATCCAATATGTCGGATGTTAGCGCGGCCATTGCCGAGAAAAACGGTCTGACAAAGGATAGCATTGACTGGGTGATTCCGCACCAGGCCAATCTTCGTATCATTGATGCTGTGGCACATCGTCTGGAAGTTCCTCGTGAGAAAGTACTGATTAATATCGAACGTTACGGCAATACCAGTGCTGCTACGTTGCCTCTTTGCATCTGGGACTTTGAAGATAAGCTGAAGAAAGGCGACAACCTTATTTTCACTGCATTCGGCGCAGGATTTACCTGGGGAGCCGTGTATGTGAAGTGGGGATACGACGGAAAGAAGCAGTAACATACTATTGCTAAATATAATATGATAAAAACGCATCCTATTTCGATTCGATGCGTTTTTTTGTCTCAATTCAAATACTGAAGTCATGCACAAAGCAGGTTTTGTAAATATCGTGGGAAATCCGAATGTGGGCAAATCCACATTGATGAACGTTTTGGTGGGTGAGCGCATTTCTATCGCCACTTTCAAGGCGCAGACCACCCGTCATCGGATTATGGGCATCTATAATACGGATGACATGCAAATTGTGTTTTCGGACACTCCGGGTGTATTGAAGCCAAACTATAAGTTACAGGAGTCCATGCTGAATTTCTCCACTTCGGCATTGACGGATGCGGATGTGTTGCTGTATGTGACAGATGTGGTTGAGACTCCCGACAAGCATAATGACTTTGTGGAGAAAGTGGGACACTTGGACGTTCCGGTATTGCTGCTTATCAATAAGATTGATTTAAGCAACCAGGAAAAGCTGGTGGAACTGGTGGAAGCATGGAAGGAATTGCTGCCGAAGGCGGAAATTATTCCTATCTCTGCTACTTCGAAATTTAATGTGGATTATGTCATGAAGCGGGTGAAGGAGCTGTTGCCCGACTCTCCTCCCTATTTCGACAAGGACCAGTGGACGGACAAGCCGGCGCGTTTCTTCGTGACCGAAATAATCCGTGAGAAAATTCTGTTGTACTACGATAAGGAAATCCCTTATTCGGTGGAGGTGATGGTAGAACAGTTTAAGGAGGAGGCAAAGAAGATTCATATCAGTGCCGTAATCTATGTGGAGCGTGATTCGCAAAAAGGTATTATCATAGGCAAGCAGGGGAAGGCTTTGAAGAAAGTGGCTACTGAAGCGCGCCGTGATTTGGAGAGGTTTTTCGGGAAAACGATATTCCTGGAGACGTTTGTGAAAGTTGATAAGGATTGGCGGAGTTCGGACAAGGAACTGCGTAATTTTGGTTATCAGCTGGATTAAGAGTTATTCATACGACTGTGACAGTCGCAAAAAACAAAGAGTGTGAACTATGGGAAATTTAGTTGCAATCGTAGGACGTCCCAATGTGGGAAAGTCTACATTATTTAACCGTCTGACCAAGACACGTCAGGCAATTGTGAATGAGGAAGCGGGAACCACCCGTGACCGCCAATATGGAAAGACCGAATGGTTGGGACGTGAGTTCTCCGTGGTAGATACCGGCGGTTGGGTAGTGAACTCTGATGATATTTTCGAAGAAGAGATTCGTAAGCAGGTATTGATGGCGGTGGACGAAGCCGACGTGATACTGTTCGTGGTGGATGTGATGAACGGGGTTACGGACCTCGACGAGCAGGTAGCTGCCATCTTGCGTCGTGCCAAGAAGCCTGTGTTGCTGGTTGCCAATAAGACTGATAATCATGAACTGCAATACAATGCTCCTGAGTTTTACAGTTTGGGTTTGGGTGACCCTTATTGTATTTCTGCTGTAACGGGTAGCGGTACGGGCGATATGATGGACCTTATCGTCAGCAAGTTCAAGAAGGAATCTGATGAAATTCTGGACGAGGATATTCCCCGCTTTGCAGTAGTGGGACGCCCTAATGCCGGAAAGTCTTCCATAGTCAATGCCTTTATTGGAGAAGACCGCAACATCGTGACGGAGATTGCCGGTACCACGCGCGATTCTATCTATACCCGCTACAATAAATTCGGTTTTGATTTCTACCTGGTAGATACGGCGGGTATCCGTAAGAAGAACAAGGTGAATGAGGATTTGGAGTACTACTCTGTAATCCGTTCCATTCGTTCCATTGAGAATGCAGATGTATGTATTTTGATGGTAGACGCTACGCGTGGCATCGAAAGCCAGGATTTGAATATCTTCTCCTTGATACAGAAGAATGCCAAGGGGCTGGTGGTTGTGGTGAACAAGTGGGACTTGGTGAAGGACAAGACTGTGAAGGTGATGAAGACTTTCGAAGATGCTATCCGCAACCGTTTCGCTCCGTTTGTGGATTTTCCTATCATCTTTGCTTCGGCACTGACCAAACAGCGTATTCTGAAGGTATTGGAAGAGGCGCGTGATGTGTACGAAAATCGTATGACGCGTATTCCGACAGCTCGTTTGAACGAGGAAATGCTGCCGCTTATCGAGGCGTATCCACCCCCTTCAATTAAGGGTAAGTATATCAAGATAAAGTATATTACGCAGTTGCCCAATACCCAGGTGCCGTCATTTGTTTATTTTGCAAATCTTCCACAATATGTGAAAGAGCCTTACAGACGATTCCTGGAAAATAAGATGCGTGAGAAATGGAAGTTGACCGGAACTCCGATAAATATCTATATCCGGCAGAAGTAAAATATATCGTGATGATATAGTCGATTCTATTAACTGGTTTTATGAAGAGAAAGCGTCCGGAACATAGCTTCCGGACGCTTTCTTATGTAATAGGTTAGAAAATGAGGTGTGGTTTTATCCTTCAAGGTTCTGTATCTCCACTTCTTTGACTTTCCGGAATAGGTCAGATGCAAATATGAAACTGTTCAACCGCTCGTTGGTGGAAGTGAAGATATCGTCTTTATTGCCTTCCCATTCTTTGTGTCCTTCGTAAATATAGATGATTTTTTCTCCGATACCCATTACAGAGTTCATGTCATGAGTGTTGATGAGAGTAGTCATATTGTATTCTCGGGTTATATCTTGTATCAGTTCGTCGATGACAAGCGAGGTCTTGGGGTCAAGTCCTGAATTCGGCTCGTCACAAAACAAGTATTGCGGGTTTAGGGCAATGGCACGGGCAATGGCTACGCGTTTCTGCATACCGCCGCTGATTTCTCCGGGAAATTTGTCTTTGGCTTCAATCAGGTTTACACGCTCCAAGCAGAACATGGCACGACGAGTCCGATCGCGCAGGGTATCGTTGCTGAACATGTTCAGTGGAAACATCACATTGTCCAGTACCGTCATGGAATCGAACAGCGCGGCACTTTGGAAAATCATTCCCATTTCCCGGCGGAGCGCTTTCTTTTCCTTCTTTCCCATGGCGAGGAAGTTGCGGTGGTCATACAACAGTTCTCCTTTGTCCGGTGTCAGCAGACCCACGATACATTTCATGAGTACGGTTTTTCCCGAACCGCTCTGCCCTATAATCAGGTTGGTCTTTCCATTCTCGAAAGTGGCATTGATATCTTTCAGTACCTCTTTTTCTTCAAATGATTTGCAAAGTCCTTTCAGTTCAATCATCCCATTAAAAGTTGAGTTAATATTAGGTCGGCGAATAAGATAAGTACGCTGCTGCATACTACGGAGTCGGTGGACGCCTTGCCCACTTCGATGGAACCGCCTTCGACGGTGTAACCGAAGAATGCCGATACGCTGGCAATGATAAAGGCAAAGAACAGTGACTTGATGATGCCGCACCAAATAAACCATTCGACAAACATGTACTGCAAGCCGTATTCCAAATCTACCGCCGACATGATGCCGCCGAACCAGCAAGTACAGAAGGCACCTATGATGCCGGCGAATATACTGAACGTCACCATCAGTGGAATGGTTGTCACCATAGCGGCAATTTTCGGTAGGATGAGATAGTTGGCAGAATTGACACCCATAATTTCAAGGGCGTCTATCTGCTGGGTGACTCGCATGGTGCCCAGCTCCGAGGCGATGTTTGACCCGACCTTTCCTGCCAGAATCAGACACATGATGGAGGAGGAGAATTCCAGCAGCATGATTTCTCGGGTTACATATCCCACTGTCCATCGAGGCATGAAAGGACTCTCGATGTTCAACTTTATCTGTATGGTGATTACAGCTCCGATGAAGAACGATATCAGCAATACGATGCCGATAGAGTTCACGCCGAGCTGTTCCAACTCGTTGACATATTGGCGGAAAAACATACGCATACGTTCGGGACGGGCAAATACGCGTCCCATCAGTATGATATATCGTCCCACTGTCTTAAGTGCTTTAAACATAACATATAAGTATTTGAATGCAAATGTACACTATTTCGGCTTATTTTTGCTACATTTGCGGCGAAAACCTTTAGAGTATGGAAGAAGAAAAAGGCATAAAGGACAATGTAGAGGAAGTTAAGGAAAATCTGCAGGTCGGACCAAGCTTGACTGCCGGGGCAGAGCCACGGGAGGAAGGTAGCATGGTGCTGCGTACGGAGGATTTGGTGAAAAAGTACGGAAAGCGTACGGTAGTGAGCCATGTGTCCATTGATGTGAAGCAAGGGGAGATTGTCGGTTTGCTGGGGCCGAATGGCGCCGGTAAGACAACTTCGTTTTATATGACCGTAGGGCTGATTACTCCCAATGAGGGACGTATCTTCTTGAATGATTTGGATATAACGAAATATCCGGTATACAAGCGTGCGCAGACGGGTATCGGTTATTTGGCGCAGGAGGCTTCCGTGTTCCGTCAAATGAGTGTGGAAGACAATATTGCATCTGTACTGGAAATGACCGACAAGCCTTTGGAGTATCAGAAAGACAAGCTGGAGAGTCTGATTGCAGAGTTCCGCTTGCAGAAGGTAAGGAAGAACAAGGGTAACCAGTTGTCAGGTGGCGAGCGGCGCCGTACAGAAATTGCCCGTTGTCTGGCCATTGACCCCAAATTTATTATGTTGGACGAGCCTTTTGCCGGTGTAGACCCGATTGCAGTGGAGGATATTCAGCAGATTGTGTGGAAGTTGAAAGATAGGAATATCGGCATTTTGATTACTGACCACAATGTGCAGGAGACGCTGAGCATTACCGATCGTGCTTATCTGCTGTTTGAAGGAAAAATTCTGTTCCAGGGTACGCCGGAAGAGTTGGCCGAGAATAAGATTGTACGTGAAAAGTATCTGAGTAATAGCTTCGTACTTCGTCGCAAGGATTTTATGAAGTAATCCCGGATACTGTCGATTGATAGAAATAAAAAAAGACCACTCATTCAGTGGCCTTTTTTTATTTCTCCTTAAATCTCTATGATTAATATTTTGGAGGTCTTGCTTCTTTCACTACCATTTGGCGGCCGAAGAATTCAGCACCGTCTAGTTCGGCAATAGCTTTAGCTGCAGCAGCGTCATCTTCCATTTCTACAAAAGCGATGCCTCTGAAACGTCCGGTGGTGCGGTCATTGATAAATTTTACAGAAGATACTGTGCCGTAATCTTCCATTGCCTTCTGCAGGTCACTCTCCTTAACGCGGTAGTTAAGGTTTCCAACATAAATGTTCATAATGAAATTGATAAAATAAATATAATGAATAAAACTCTCTTGGAAGGAAGGCTGAATAATAAATGGATTACAACGACAGAGAGTTTACAAAAGCGTTCTTGAAAACGGAAGTAAAAACCATGTAATGGAAATCGAAAAACTAATGCGCCATCATTCCGCGACAAAGAAACGCATAAAATTCGGATAAACAATGTTTTTCCTTAATTATTTTTGTAGATTGTCGTGCCTTCGGGCATCTCCCATTTCTCTTCATAGAAACTGGACGGTTCGGTTTATCATCGTCTTTTCCCTGAGTATCTTTCCCGTAAACGTCCTCCGTTGTCAGCCCGATGGTTGGGCTCTTCTACCGCTCTATCCAAGAATTAAACTGAAATAAATCGGCAATGTTCTTTTGATAATTGAAAGAATAACGCTAATTTTGCACGCCCATTTGAGATATGGAACAAAGTATAAATCAAATAAATAATTGTCAGAATGAACGTTTCATTACAAAACATTGACAAAGTAAGCGCACTGCTTACTGTAAAGCTTGAGAAAGCAGATTATCAGGAAAAAGTAGACAAATCATTGAAGAGCTTCCGTCAGAAGGCACAGATTCCCGGTTTCCGTAAGGGAATGGTTCCTATGAGCTTAGTTAAGAAAATGTATGGTAAGTCTGCATTGGCTGAAGAGGTGAACAAGCTGCTTTCAGAAACAGTATATAAGTATATCCAGGACAATAAGGTAAATATATTGGGCGAGCCTTTGCCCAACGAAGACAAGCAGCAGGAAATTGATTTCGATACTATGGAAGAGTTCGAATTCTTGTTTGATATTGCTTTGGCTCCGGAATTTAAAGCTGAAGTCAGTGCAAAAGATAAGGTAGATTACTATACTATTGAAGTTACAGACGAAATGGTGGATAACCAGGTCAAGGCTTACACTCAACGTAACGGCAAGTATGACAAGGTAGACGTTTACGAGGACAATGACATGCTGAAAGGTTTGCTTGCTGAACTGGATGAAGAAGGTAATACCAAAGAGGGTGGTATTCAGGTGGAAGGTGCTGTAATGATGCCTTCGTACATGAAAAATGATGAACAGAAATCTATCTTTGCCGGTGCAAAAGTGAACGATGTGCTTGTATTCAATCCGAATACTGCTTGGGACGGAAATGCTGCCGAATTGTCTTCTTTATTGAAGATTGACAAGGAAGCTGCTCCCGAAGTAAAATCCAATTTCAGCTTCCAGGTAGAAGAAATCACACGTTTCGTTCCGGGTGACTTGACTCAGGAAATTTTCGACCAGGTATTTGGCGAAGGTAATGTGAAAACGGAAGAGGAATTCCGTGCCAAAGTGAAGGAAGTTATTGCCAACCAGTTCGTGGCAGACAGTGACTATAAGTTCTTGATTGACGCACGTAAGATGCTGACAGAGAAAGTAGGCAAGCTGGAATTCCCGGATGCATTACTGAAGCGCATTATGCGTCTGAACAATCCTGACAAGGAAGAAAGCTTTGTAGAGGACAACTATGACAAGAGCATCGAAGAGCTGACTTGGCACCTGATTAAAGAACAGCTGGTGAAAGCCAATGATATCAAGGTTGAGCAGGAAGACATCACAAACATGGCTAAGGAAGCTACCCGCGCACAGTTTGCACAATATGGTATGATGAGTGTGCCTGAAGAAATCCTGGAAAACTACTCAAAGGAAATGCTTAAGAAGAAAGAGAGCATAGAAGGCTTGGTTAATCGTGTGGTTGAATCTAAATTGGCTGCAGCATTGAAGTCTCAGGTGGAACTGGAGCATAAGAACGTTTCTGCTGAAGAGTTCAATAAGATGTTTGCATAAGAGTAATGTGAGCCTACGGCTAAAATTTATAAAGAAACACAGAGTTTGACAAACTATAACTCTGTGTTTTTTTGTGTCTCTGTGTTCTTTTTTGTTTCTTTGTATCCTTATAAATTAAAAAATAGAAAGAAATGGATGATTTTAGAAAATACGCTACCAAGCATCTTGGTATGAACAGTTTGGTGCTGGACGATGTGATTAAATCACAAGCCGGCTATTTGAATCCCTATATCCTCGAGGAACGCCAGCTCAATGTAACGCAGTTGGACGTGTTTTCCCGTCTGATGATGGACCGCATCATTTTCCTCGGTACGCAGGTTGATGACTATACAGCCAATACTTTGCAGGCTCAGTTGCTTTATCTGGATTCGGTGGATCCGGGCAAGGATATTTCCATCTATATCAATTCGCCGGGCGGTTCGGTATATGCCGGTCTGGGTATTTATGATACCATGCAGTTCATCAGTAGTGATGTGGCTACCATCTGTACTGGAATGGCGGCAAGCATGGCAGCCGTATTGCTGGTTGCCGGTGCCGAAGGCAAACGCTCCGCATTGACCCACTCCCGCGTGATGATACACCAGCCGATGGGAGGTGCCCAGGGGCAGGCCTCGGATATTGAAATCACGGCACGTGAAATCCAGAAGTTGAAGAAAGAACTTTATACCATTATCGCCGACCACTCCCACACTCCCTTTGACAAGGTATGGGCAGATTCTGACCGTGACTACTGGATGACAGCCCAGGAGGCCAAAGAATATGGTATGGTAGATGAGGTTTTGATTAAAAAATAAATATGGCAGATTCAAGAAAGAATAAAAATAGATGCAGTTTTTGCGGTCGCACCGAAGATGAAGTCGGATTTCTCATAACGGGGATGAATGGCTATATCTGCGACAGTTGCGCCACCCAGGCTTATGAGATTACTCAGGAGGCTTTGGGGGCTGGCAAGAAGGCAAGTGCCACGAAGCTGAATCTGAAAGAACTTCCTAAACCCGTAGAAATAAAGAAGTTCCTCGATCAATATGTCATTGGTCAGGACGATGCCAAGCGTTTCTTGTCTGTGTCGGTGTACAACCATTACAAACGTCTGCTCCAGAAGGACGGCGGTGATGATGTGGAAATTGAAAAATCGAACATCATCATGGTAGGCAGTACCGGTACAGGAAAGACGTTATTGGCGCGTACTATCGCCAAGTTGCTGCATGTTCCTTTTACTATTGTAGATGCAACGGTTCTGACAGAGGCAGGTTATGTGGGTGAGGACATTGAAAGCATTTTGACGCGTCTGCTCCAGGTGGCGGATTATAACGTGCCCGAGGCAGAGCAAGGTATCGTGTTTATTGATGAGATAGACAAAATAGCACGCAAGGGTGATAATCCTTCCATTACCCGTGATGTGAGTGGTGAAGGCGTGCAGCAGGGATTGCTGAAACTGCTGGAGGGTTCTGTGGTGAATGTGCCTCCTCAGGGTGGGCGCAAGCATCCCGACCAGAAAATGATTCCGGTCAATACCAAGAATATCCTGTTCATTTGCGGTGGGGCTTTCGATGGCATTGAAAAGAAAATTGCCCAGCGGCTGAATACGCACGTTGTCGGGTATAGCGCTGTACGCAATACGGCAACCATTGATAAGAGCAACATGATGCAGTACATTGCTCCGCAGGATTTGAAGTCGTTCGGACTGATTCCCGAGATTATCGGCCGCCTTCCGGTGCTGACTTATCTGAATCCGTTGGACCGTGCGGCATTGCGCTCCATTCTTACGGAACCGAAGAATTCCATCATCAAGCAATACATCAAACTGTTTGAGATGGACAATGTGAAGCTGACGTTTGAAGATGCTGTATTTGAATATATCGTGGATAAAGCGGTAGAATATAAGTTGGGAGCCCGCGGCTTGCGTTCCATTGTGGAGACAATTATGATGGATGCCATGTTCGAAATTCCGTCAGAACAGAAGGACAATTTTGTTGTGACGTTGGACTACGCCAAGCGCCAGCTTGAAAAGGCAAATATAGCACGACTGCAAAGTGCTTAAGAATCAGATGGTAATACGGGGTAAAACCGACTATTTTACTTTTTATTGAAAAATATTCGATGGATTATGCTTGAAATTTAAGAAGTTGTTTATAACTTTGTTAGGGTTCTTTGTGAAAACAAGGCGGAGTACCACTATTAAAAGTTAACTCAATAAACAACAACCTAATGAATCATGGCAGGGAAGAAGATTAATTTGACAGACCAGCTGAAGAAATACTTCGGGTTCGACACATTTAAAGGAAATCAGGAAGCAATCATAGAGAATCTGTTGGCAGGTAATGATACATTCGTGTTGATGCCTACCGGTGGAGGAAAATCTTTATGCTATCAGTTGCCTTCTTTATTGATGGAAGGCACGGGTATCGTGATTTCTCCTCTGATTGCCTTGATGAAGAATCAGGTCGATGCGATGCGTAACTTCAGCGAAGAGGATGGGATAGCCCACTTCATCAATTCTTCCCTAAACAAGAGTGCGATAGATCAGGTCCGGTCCGACATACTCAGTGGCAAGACAAAGCTGTTGTATGTGGCTCCGGAATCACTGACGAAGGAAGAGAATGTGGAGTTTCTGAAAACGGTGAAGATTTCGTTCTATGCCGTGGACGAAGCCCATTGTATCTCTGAATGGGGCCATGACTTCCGTCCTGAGTATCGCCGCATCCGTCCCATTATCAATGAAATAGGAAAAGCCCCTCTGATAGCGTTGACTGCGACGGCTACACCGAAAGTGCAGCATGACATCCAGAAGAATCTGGGTATGGTGGATGCGCAGGTGTTCAAGTCATCGTTCAACCGCCCGAATCTCTATTATGAGGTACGCCCCAAGACTGCAAATGTAGACCGGGACATCATCAAGTTCATTAAGAACAATCCCGAAAAGTCAGGCATTATCTATTGCCTGAGCCGGAAGAAAGTGGAGGAACTTGCTGAAATCCTGCAGGCAAACGGAATCAATGCCCGTGCCTATCATGCCGGAATGGATTCGGCTACACGAACACAGAACCAGGATGATTTCCTGATGGAAAAAATTGATGTGATTGTAGCTACCATTGCTTTTGGTATGGGGATTGACAAACCGGATGTGCGCTATGTCATTCATTACGATATACCTAAAAGTCTGGAAGGATATTACCAGGAGACCGGACGTGCCGGAAGAGATGGGGGAGAAGGGCAGTGTATTACTTTCTATACCAATAAAGACTTGCAGAAGCTCGAGAAGTTTATGCAAGGAAAACCTGTAGCAGAGCAGGAAATTGGCAAGCAGCTTCTGCTGGAGACTGCTGCGTATGCCGAATCTTCCGTATGCCGCCGAAAGGCGTTGCTTCATTACTTCGGTGAAGAATATATGGAAGAAAATTGTGGTAATTGTGACAACTGTTTAAATCCGAAAAAACAAGTGGAAGCTCAAGAATTATTGTGTACCGTGATTGAAGCTATTCTCGCGGTGAAAGAAAATTTTAAAGCGGACTATATTATAGACATAATACAAGGTAAGGAAACTTCAGAGGTGCAGGCGCATCTGCACGAAGATCTTGAAGTGTTCGGCTCTGGTATGGGCGAAGAAGACAAAACGTGGAATGCTGTGATCCGTCAGGCGCTTATTGCCGGTTATCTGAGTAAGGATGTCGAAAACTATGGCTTGCTGAAAGTGACGGATGACGGTAGGAAGTTCCTTAAACATCCCAAATCATTCAAGATAGTGGAAGACAATGACTTTGAGGATGTGGAAGAGGAAGCACCTGCACGTGGAGGCGGTGCGTGTGCGGTAGACCCGGCATTGTACTCCATGTTGAAGGACTTACGAAAGAAGTTGTCCAAGAAGTTGGAAGTTCCTCCTTATGTCATTTTCCAGGATCCGTCTTTGGAAGCGATGGCGACCATATATCCGGTGACTTTGGACGAGTTGCAGAACATACCGGGTGTAGGAGCCGGAAAGGCAAAACGCTACGGCGAGGAATTCTGTAAACTCATTAAGCGGCACTGTGAGGAGAATGAGATTGAACGTCCCGAGGACTTGCGTGTGCGTACTGTGGCCAATAAGTCAAAAATGAAGGTGGCCATCATTCAGGCCATTGATCGTAAGGTGGCATTGGATGACATTGCCATGTCAAAGGGCATTGAGTTTGAAGAGCTGCTGGATGAGATAGAAGCTATCGTCTACTCCGGAACGAAATTGAATATCGACTATTTCTTGGAGGATATTATGGATGAAGACCACTTGCTGGATATCTATGATTATTTCAAGGAATCTACCACTGATAAGATTGACGATGCTCTGGATGAGTTGGGTGATGACTTTACGGAAGAAGAGGTACGTTTGGTACGCATCAAGTTTATTTCAGAGATGGCAAACTGATTGGTTTTAGTTGATAAAAAAGAAAAAAATGTTGCGTGCAAGTATACGGAATGGAATAAAAACCGTATATTTGCACGCAATAAATTTTAAACGCATAGCCCTATGTCATTTATTGCTGATAAGATTGTAATGGATGGATTAACTTATGACGACGTACTGTTAATCCCCGCTTATTCTGAAGTCTTGCCTAAAACAGTCGAACTCTCGACTAAGTTTTCACGAAACATTGAGTTAAAAATCCCGTTTGTAACTGCTGCCATGGATACGGTTACCGAAGCGAAGATGGCTATTGCCATTGCCCGCGAAGGTGGTATCGGAGTTATTCATAAGAATATGTCCATTGAGGAGCAGGCACGTCAGGTAGCTATTGTGAAGCGTGCTGAAAACGGTATGATTTATGACCCGGTGACTATCAAGAGAGGTTCTACGGTAGCTGATGCGCTGGCTTTGATGGCTGAATACAAGATTGGTGGTATTCCGGTGGTAGATGATGAAAGATATTTGGTAGGCATTGTTACCAATCGTGACCTTCGTTTTGAGAAAGATATGAATAAGCGTATCGATGAGGTAATGACTAAGGAGAACATCATTACTACCAATCCTACGACGGATATGGAGGCTGTTTCTCAAATTCTGCAAGAACATAGAATCGAGAAGTTGCCGGTAGTAGATAAAGACAACAAATTGGTAGGTCTGATTACCTATAAGGATATTACCAAGGCAAAGGATAAACCTATGGCGTGCAAGGATAGCAAAGGTCGTCTGCGCGTTGCTGCCGGAGTGGGAGTGACGAATGACACTTTGGAGCGCATGCGGGCTTTGGTGGATGCAGGGGCGGATGCCATTGTCATTGATACGGCTCACGGACATTCCAAGGGGGTTATTGAAAAATTGAAAGAAGCCAAGGCTAACTTCCCTCATATTGATATTGTTGTTGGTAATATTGCTACCGGTGAAGCTGCGAAGGCATTGGTCGAGGCTGGTGCTGATGGAGTAAAGGTGGGCATCGGTCCGGGTTCCATCTGCACTACCCGTGTAGTTGCCGGTGTGGGTGTTCCTCAGTTGTCTGCGGTTTATGATGTGGCAAAGGCACTGAAGGACACGGGTATTCCTTTGATTGCCGATGGCGGTTTGCGTTACTCGGGCGACGTAGTGAAGGCGTTGGCTGCCGGTGGTTACAGCGTGATGATCGGTTCGCTGGTTGCCGGAACGGAAGAGTCTCCGGGCGATACGATTATTTTCAACGGTCGTAAGTTCAAGTCCTATCGGGGTATGGGGTCGCTGGAAGCTATGGAAAATGGTTCCAAGGACCGCTACTTCCAAAGCGGTACCAGTGACGTGAAGAAATTGGTTCCAGAGGGCATTGCTGCCCGCGTTCCTTATAAAGGTACTTTGTATGAAGTGATTTATCAGTTGGTTGGCGGTCTGCGTGCCGGTATGGGCTATTGCGGTGCAGCCAATATAGAGAAACTGCACGATGCCAAGTTTACCCGCATTACTAATGCAGGTGTACTCGAAAGCCATCCGCATGATGTATCTATAACCAGTGAGGCACCGAACTATAGCCGTCCAGAGTAAGATAATAACAAAATAATAGTGAATGCCCGGAGAGAGATTGCCGCTTTCCGGGCATTTTGTTTATATTTGCAGCCGTATAAAAAGAACGGATGGCGCTTATGGTTAGATTGTTTTGGGTGTTTTTCTTCCTCGGGTTCGGATTGGCTGTTTCGGCCCAGGACGATCCGGTACTGATGCGTATCAATGGAAAGGAGGTCTTCCGTTCTGAATTCGAACGTAGCTATAATAAGGGCGGTACCTCTGTCGGTGCAGGCCGGAAGGCATTGGATGCATATGTGAATAAGTTTATAGACTTCAGGCTGAAAATAGAGGCTGCCGAAGTTGCGGGATTGGATACTTCCCGTGTCTTCCAGAAGGAGCAGGATGAGTATCGCCGCTGTCTGATTAAATCATACTTGACAGATGAGGAGACGGCAGAGCAGGAGGCACGGCAGTATTATGACAAGATGAAATCCGGCCGGCGTGCGGGCCGGGTATATGTGAAGCATATTTTTAAATATCTTCCCCAGAATATTTCCGGTCATACCTTGCGTGAGATGGAGTCCAGGATGGATTCTATCTACAGGGCTCTTGCAAAGGAAGGGGGAGCTGTGCCGTCTTTCGATGCTTGCGTCGAGCAATTTTCCGATGAGAAGAAAGCGTTTTGGGTGGGTTGGCTGCAGATGCCGGTGGAGTTTGAGGATATTGTATTCGGGTTGAATGCCGGAGAGATTTCCCGTCCGTTCCTCACTCCTCAAGGCATTCATATCGTGAAAGTACTCGAACAGCAGGAAATCCTTCCTTTTGAGAGGATGAAGGACAAGATAATCCGTTGTCAAACCCGTCGTCATGGAATGGATAAAGGAACGCGGGCTTTTGTGGATAAACTGAAGAAAGAATATCACTATATGCCGGATAAAGCCGGTATCGACGAACTGCTGGCCAAAGGAAGCACTTCCCGTGTATTGTTTACACTGGATGGCAAGGCATACGGTGGAAAAGAGTTTGCCGGATTTGCCGCTGTTTATCCGGCAGGGACGCGCAGACAGTTGGAGGCTTTTACAGTAAAAACGATTCTGGACTATGAAAACTCCCGTCTGGAATTGAAGCATCCCGAATTCTGTGCGTTGGTGCAGGGGCATCGTGACAGCATGTTGCTTGCCGAAATCACTGACCGTGAAGTGGGAAAGAGGAGTGTGGTGGATGAAGCGGGATTGAAAGCATATTTTGAGGCGCACCGTTCGGACTTCCATTGGGACGAACCGCGTTATAAGGGTATTGTGCTGCATTGTACTACCAAGCGGGTGGCGAAGCAAGTACGGAAATTTCTGAAACAGATTCCGGAAGAGGAGTGGATGGATGCCATCCGTCTCACTTTCAATGCCGGCGATACTCCCAAGGTGCGGGCAGAGCAAGGATTATTTGCTCCCGGTGATAATGCATATGTGGATGAATTGGTGTTCAAAGGGAAGAATGCAACCCCGGTTTTGTCATTTCCCTTTACTGCTGTACAAGGTCGTAAGCAGAAGGGACCAGATAGTTGGCAAGAGGTGCGAGAGCCGCTCGTAACCGCTTATCGGAACTATTTGGAAACGCATTGGGTGGCAAAGTTGCGTGCTGCCGGTAAGGTTGAAATTGACCAAGAGGTTTTAAAAACCGTTAATAATCACTGATGCAACCGATTAAAACACTATCTTCGTACCTCAAAACGAAGTAAATATCAGTTGGTGATGCGAACAACCTGCTTTGGGCTTTTAATTTTCCTTCTCTGTGCGGCGTGCAGCGAGCAGCACGACCATAAAGGGTGGACACCGTTAGTGGAGTTGGACGGCAATTTCCTTTACCGGGAAGATTTGCAATCGGTACTTCCTGCCGGTTTGTCCAAAGACGACAGTCTGTTGTTTGCAGAACATTATATCCGTAATTGGGTGGAAGATATTTTGCTGTACGATAAAGCGCAGAGCAATATTCCCAATAACGGTGAGATTGATAAACTTGTGGAGAATTATCGCAAAGCATTGATAATGCATACCTATCAGCAGGCTTTAATACATCAGCGGCTATCAGAGGAGATTTCAGAACAAGACTTGACGGAGTATTACGAGAAGAACCAGGCGCTCTTCAAGGTGGAACGTCCGTTGATGAAAGGCTTGTTCATCAAAGTTCCTTTGACAGCCCCGCAGCTGGGCAATGTTCGTCGCTGGTACAAGACGGAAACCCGTGAGGCGGTGGAACATCTGGAAAAGTACAGTCTGCAGAATGCTGTGAAGTATGAGTATTTTTATGATAAATGGGTGCCGGTATCGGAAGTGCTGGATATGCTGCCCTTGAAGGTTCCTAATGTGGACGAGTATCTGGACAAGAATCGCCATGTAGAGCTGAAGGATACGGCTTTCCATTATTTCCTGAATGTGAGCGATTATCGCCCGGTGGGAGAGCAGGAACCCTATGAGTTTGCCCGTAGGCAAGTGAAGGATATGCTGCTGAACGTGAAGCAGGTGGAATTCATGAAGCAAGTGAAGGATGATTTGTACCAACGGGCGGTGAAAAGAGACAAGATTAAATATTATTTAGAATAAGACACCAAGAATGAAACAGTGTATGAACTTTAAGTTTGTAATTTTATTTGCCTTGACGCTATTAGTCGGTTCTACCGTTTATGGACAAGACAACGTAATTGACGAGGTAGTGTGGGTAGTAGGTGACGAGGCTATACTGAAGTCCGAAGTGGAAGAAGCACGCATGAGTGCATTGTATGAAGGACGCAAATTTGACCGTGACCCTTATTGCGTGATACCGGAGGAGATAGCCGTGCAGAAGCTGTATCTTCACCAGGCTGCCCTCGACAGTATCGAAGTATCCGAGAGTGAGGTTATCCAGCGTGTGGACTATATGACGAACATGTATATCGCCAACATCGGTTCGCGTGAGAAAATGGAGGAATACTTCAATAAGACTTCCAGCCAGATTCGTGAAACGCTGCGCGAGAATGCCCGTGAAGGATTGAAAGTTCAGAAGATGCAGCAGAAACTGGTGGGTGAGATTAAGATAACTCCGGCTGAGGTGCGCCGTTACTTCAAGGATTTGCCGCAGGACAGCATTCCTTATATCCCTACCCAGGTGGAGGTGCAGATTATCACTCAGCAGCCCAAGGTTCCTTTGGAGGAAATAGAAGATGTAAAGAGGCGTCTGCGTGAGTATACCGACCGTGTCAATAAGGGCGAAAGCTTTTCCATGTTGGCTCGTCTGTACTCCGAGGACCGTGGCTCGGCCATGCGTGGCGGTGAAATAGAGTTTTCGGGACGCGGTATGCTGGACCCCGCTTATGCCAATGTAGCTTTCAACTTGCAAGACCCCAGCAAGGTTTCCAAGATTGTAGAGTCTGAATATGGTTTCCATATCATTCAGTTGATAGAGAAGCGCGGTGACCGTATTAAAACACGCCACATTCTGTTGAAACCGCATATTCCGGAAGAAGCTCTGGCTGCCGGTTGTGCCCGTTTGGATTCTATTGCCGATGATATCCGCAATAACAAGTTCTCTTTTGAAGAGGCTGCCTCAGTGCTTTCGCAGGATAAGGATACGCGTAACAATCATGGTTTGTTGCCGAATCCCAATACGAACACTTCCCGTTTTGAGATGCAGGAACTTCCCCCTGAAATAGCCAAGGTGGTGGATAAGATGAAAGTGGGCGAAATCTCCGAAGCCTTCACCATGATTCCGCAAAAGACCGGAAAAGAAGAGTGTGTGATTGTGAAACTGAAGAGCCGTACGACGGGACACAAGGCTACCATTGCCGATGACTATCAGAACTTGAAAGAGATTGTGTTGGAGAAACGCCGCGACGAAGTGCTGGACAAGTGGATTCGTGAGAAGCAGAAGCACACGTATGTCCGTATCAAGGATAATTGGAAGAATAACTGTACGTTCAAGTATCCGGGCTGGATCAAAGAATAATCCGGAAGGATTTACATGGATTTGTATGCAAAAGAAGAATACAAAAAATCATTTCCTGAACAAGCATAGATACCTCCTGGTAGGCATTCTATGCTTGTTTGGCATCTGTCTGCTGAGTGCGCAGGACAAAAAGAAGAGTACTGGTGCACCGGAGAAGAGGAAAGTGGACTCGATTGAACAGAAAAAGACGGAGACGTCGGAAAAGAAGAAGACGCGCGTCGATTTGTTGTACGCAGATGAGGCGCAGGCGGACAAACAGTTGCGTCCTGATGTGCAGGTACTCATCGGTTCGGTGAGGATGAAGCATGACAGTATGTACATGTTCTGTGATAGTGCGCTGATATTCGAAAAGATAAATTCTGTGGAGGCATTCGGCAATGTGCGTATGGAGCAGGGCGACACCTTGTTTATCTATGGAGACTATCTGTATTATGACGGCATGTCGCAGCTGGCCATGCTGCGTGAGAATGTACGTATGATAAATCGTAATACGGTGCTGACAACCGACAGTTTGAACTATGACCGTCTGTACGATTTGGGTTATTACTTCGAAGGCGGTACGCTGACCGACGAGGATAATGTGCTGACTTCCGAGTGGGGAGAATATAGCCCTGCCACCAAGTTGGCTGTCTTCAATCACGACGTGAAGCTGGTCAATCCGAAGTTTGTCTTGACTTCGGATACCTTGAAGTATAGTACAGCTACCAAGATTGCTACTATTTTAGGCCCCTCCGACATTGTGAGTGATCAAAATCATATTTATTCCGAACGTGGCGTGTACAATACGACTACTGAGCAGGCAGAACTGCTCGACCGTTCCGTACTGACCAACGACGGCAAGAAATTGACCGGTGACAGCCTTTTCTACGACCGCATCTTGGGATACGGTGAGGCTTTTGACAATGTACAGATGAATGATACGGTCAACCGGAACATGTTGACTGGCGACTATTGTTTCTACAACGAACTGACCGGAAGCGCCGTTGCCACCAAACGTGCCGTAGCTATCGACTATTCGCAGGGCGACAGTCTGTTTATGCATGGTGATACTTTGCGGCTGATTACCTACCATATGAATACCGATTCCATGTACCGGGAGATGCGTGCCTATCATAAGGTGCGTGCTTATCGCACGGATGTGCAGGCCGTATGCGATTCGTTGGTGTATAATTCCAAGGACTCTTGCATGACGATGTACACCGACCCTATCTTGTGGCACGGGGAACAACAGTTGTTGGGCGAGGAAATTAAAATTTACATGAACGATAGTACCATCGACTGGGCACATATCATCAATCAGGCCCTGACGGTAGAGAAAAAGGACAGTATTCACTATAACCAAGTTTCCGGTAAGGAGATGAAAGCTTTCTTCATAGATGGAGACATGCGTCTGGTGGAGGTAAACGGCAATGTACTGGTGGTGTATTATCCGGTAGAGGAGAAGGACAGTTCGCTGATTATGATGAACTATTCGGAAGGTGGACTTTTGAAAATGTACTTGAAGGAGAGAAGAATGGAGCGCGGAGTCTTTGTTGGAAAGACTACCGGTACAGCCTATCCTTTGGACCAGATTCCACCAGATAAGAGCAGGCTGCCTTCTTTTGTTTGGTTCGACTACATCCGTCCGCTCAACAAGGAGGACATCTTCGAGTGGAGGGCTAAAAAAGCAGGTGAAGTATTGAAGAAAAGTGACCGGAAACCTGTAACTTCGCCAAGGAATATGCATATTAAACGAAATAATAAGTAGCGTCATGGGAATGTTTGCAATGCGGAAGCCTCGTGGCTTCAATCATAGCTATATCTATGTGGATGAGCGGAAAGAGAAGTTGGCGAAGATGGAAGAAAACGCCAAGCGTGACCTGGGTATGCTGCCGGAAAAGGAATTCTCGCCCGAGGATATACGGGGCAAATTCATAGAAGGAACAACTCACTTGAAGCGGCGCAAGGAGAGCGGACGTAAGCCGATGCATTTGGGCATAATCCTTGTTGTCATAGCTGTGCTGATTTATCTGTGGTATGCCATCAGTAACGGAATCATTTAATAATGATTAATCATTAATCCCTAATCATTAAACATTATCATGAGCGATATCATTCATTTGCTGCCCGATTCGGTTGCCAATCAGATTGCTGCCGGAGAGGTGATTCAGCGTCCGGCATCTGTTGTGAAGGAATTGGTGGAAAATGCAATTGATGCCGAAGCAGAGGAAATACATGTGCTGATTACCGATGCGGGCAAGACCTGCATCCAGGTGATTGATGACGGAAAGGGGATGTCCGAAACGGATGCGCGTCTTTCTTTTGAACGCCATGCAACTTCAAAGATACGCGAAGCTGCCGATTTGTTTGCCCTACGCACCATGGGCTTCCGTGGAGAAGCGTTGGCTTCCATTGCTGCGGTAGCTGAAGTGGAGTTGAAAACACGCCCAGCCAGCGAGGAACTGGGGACGCGACTGTTGATTGCCGGCTCTAAAGTCGAGGGCCAGGAAGCCGTTTCCTGCCCTAAGGGAAGCAATTTTTCCATCAAGAACCTATTCTTCAATATTCCTGCCCGGCGTAAATTCCTGAAAGCCAACTCTACGGAGTTGAGCAACATCCTTACGGAATTCGAGCGTATAGCGTTGGTGCATCCTGAGGTAGCCTTCTATCTGTATAGTAATGATACGGAATTGTTCAATCTTCCGGTAATGCCTTTGCGGCAACGCATCATGGCAGTCTTCGGAAAGAAGCTGAATCAGCAGTTGCTGTCCGTAGACGTCAATACGACGATGATAAAGATTTCCGGTTTTGTAGCCAAGCCGGAAACGTCCCGCAAGAAAGGAGCGCACCAATACTTTTTTGTGAACGGGCGCTATATGCGTCACCCCTATTTCCACAAAGCGGTGATGGATGCTTATGAACAGCTGATTCCTGCCGGTGAGCAAATCTCCTACTTTATTTATTTCGAGGTAGACCCTGCCAATATCGATGTGAACATCCATCCGACGAAGACGGAGATTAAGTTCGAGAATGAGCAGGCTATCTGGCAGATTCTGTCGGCTGCGGTCAAGGAATCCTTGGGCAAGTTTAGCGCTATACCTACTATTGATTTTGACACCGAGGATATGCCGGATATTCCTGCATTCGAGCAGGCTCGTCCGATAGAGCCTCCGAAGGTACACTATAACACGGATTTCAATCCCTTCAAGACGTCTTCCGCTTCTTCCTATGGAGGCGGTGGCAATTATTCGCGCCCCAAAGTGGAGTGGGAGGGGCTTTATTCCGGTTTGGAAAAAGCCAGCAGGATGAACGAGCCGATGGAGGAAGAGCCTTTTGTAGAGGATACGGTTACCGGTACGGCTCCAAGAGAGGAGGAGAGGGTTCCTTATTTCCAGGAAACGGTTCCTTCCGGGGTAAGCGCCTCTTTCTATGGCAATGAGGCAACGGTAGAGAAAGGAGCGCAACACTTCCAGTTCAAGGGGCGTTTTATTCTGACTTCCGTTAAATCGGGTCTGATGCTGATAGACCAGCACCGGGCGCATGTCCGGGTATTGTTCGACCGCTATATGAGTCAGATTCGACAGAAACAAGGCGTATCCCAGGGGGTATTGTTTCCGGAGATTATCCAGTTGCCGGCTTCGGAAGCTGCCGTACTGGAAAGTATATTGGAAGATTTGTCGGCAGTAGGCTTCGATTTGAGCCCGCTGGGTGGCGGCAGCTATGCCATCAACGGCATACCTTCGGGCATAGAGGGGTTGAACCCGGTAGAATTGGTCCGGAATATGGTACATACTGCTATGGAAAAAGGGAATGACGTTAAGGAAGAGGTGCAGACAATTCTTGCATCGACCTTGGCACGTGCTGCGGCCATCGTCTATGGACAAGTGCTGAGCAACGAGGAAATGTCCAATCTCGTGGACAATCTGTTTGCATGCCCATCCCCGAATTATACTCCGGACGGAAAGACGGTGCTGGCGACCATTAAAGAAGACGACATAGAAAAGCTTTTCTCCAAATAAGGAAGAGTACTTTCTTTTGCATCAAGGCAAAAAAAGTACAAATATTCAGAACCTTTTAGTTCTGTTGGCGTTAATTAGACAGTTTGAATGATAAAGAGTTTAATTAACCACTTAACTATTTTAAGGTATATGAAAAAGATTCTAATGTTACTGGCTTTAGCTGGTGTGTCTTCTGTTGCCATGGCGCAGCAAAAGACTGAAGTTGTGGAAGAATTTGGTGTTATCCAGGTTCAGGATAAATATCAGGTAATCACTAATCCGTTCTGGAGTAATTGGTTTTTCTCTATAGGCGGTGGTGCCGAAGCAACTTTTGGAGATAATGATAAGGCAGGAAGTTTTGGCAAGCGTATCAGTCCGACGCTGAATTTTGCCATCGGCAAATGGTTCACCCCGGGACTGGGAGTACGTCTGCAATATAGCGGCCTTCAGGCAAGAGGATATACGTATGATGCAGGTGCTGACTACGTGAAAGGCACTCAGATGGATGACGGCTACTACAAACAGCGTTTCGACTATATGAATCTGCACGGAGATGTGATGTTCAATCTGAATGCGCTGTTTGGAGGATACAACCAGCACCGTGTGTATGAAATCATTCCTTATGTAGGTGCTGGCTTCACTCACAACTACACAAAGCCTCACCGCGAAGCTCTGTCTGTAAACGCGGGTATCATCAATCGCTTCCGTATTTCCAATGCGATAGATATTAACCTGGAGCTGAGCGCAATGGGCGTTGAAGATAAGTTCGATGGCGAAGTTGGCGGCGATCATGGATATGATGGCGTGCTGAGTGCAACGGTAGGGTTGACATACCGTTTCCCCGCCCGTGGATTCCGTCGCCCGATGCCTCAGTTGATTTCTCAGGTAGAGCTGGCTGCCATGCAGGCACAGCTTGCAGAGATGGGAGCTGCCAACCAGCAGCTGCAGAATGCATTGGTGGCTGCACAGAACCAGCCGGTGGCCGAAGTTACGGAAACCGAAGTGATTGTTCCCGATCCGGATATAGCACCGCGTACCGTATTCTTCAATATCGGTTCTGCCGAAGTCTCTCCACGTGAAGCAATGAACTTGTCTTATCTGGCAGACCAGATGAAACAGTTCCCGAACGCCACTTACACTGTAAACGGATATGCAGACTCTGCAACCGGTACGCCGGCATTCAACAAAGAGTTGAGTTTGAAGCGTGCACAAGCCGTGGTCGATGTATTGGTAAAACAATACGGAATTCCTGCTGACCGCCTGAAGGTGGATGCCGGTGGTGGTGTCGATAAGTTCGGACAGCCGATTCTGAACCGTGTGGTATTGGTGAAATCTGCCAATTAGAAAGCTACGAGCTACAAGCTACAAGGAGTTACGAGTTATAGAAATGAGAAGGGGCATGCGTTATTATGACGCATGCCCCTCATTTTTTGTAACCAGTAACTTGTAACAGGTAGCTCCTTGTAACTCGTAACTTCTGTAACTCGTATCTCCTATCCCTTATTCTCCGCCGAATTTCTTTACTTGCTCTGCAATCAGTTCCGCATCATCAAAGTAGTTTATCTTCATAGCCTTGCGTACATCGTCCAAGGTTGCGGCAGCGGTTTCCCTGGCAGTTTCGCAACCTTTCTTCAGCATGTCGTAGATGGCGGGGATGTCTTTTTCAAACTCCTTGCGGCGGTTGCGGATAGGCTCCAGTGTCTCCTGCATAATTTCGTTGAGGAACTTCTTCACTTTCATGTCGCCCAGACCGCCACGTTGGTAGTGGGCTTTCAGTTCGTCCAGATTCGGATATTCGGGCAGATAAAGGCCGAAGTGTTCCGGACGGCAAAAGGCATCCAGGTAAGTGAATACGGTGTTGCCTTCCAATTTTCCGGGGTCTTGCACACGCAGGTGGTCGGGGTCGGTATACATGCTCTTCACCTTCTTCTGCACCTCGTCGGCAGAGTCCGAAAGATAGATACAGTTGCCGAGGCTCTTGCTCATCTTGGCTTTGCCGTCCGTTCCCGGCAGGCGCAGGCAGGCTGCATTGTCGGGCAACAGGATTTCCGGTTCCACGAGGGTTTCACCATATATATAGTTGAAACGGCGTACGATTTCACGAGCTTGTTCAATCATCGGCTCCTGGTCTTCGCCCACGGGCACGGTAGTGGCGCGGAAGGCGGTAATGTCCGCTGCCTGGCTGATGGGGTAGGTGAAGAAACCTACGGGGATGCTTGTCTCGAAATTACGCATCTGGATTTCGGTCTTTACCGTCGGGTTGCGTTGCAGGCGGCTCACGGTCACCAGGTCCATATAGTAGAAGGTCAGTTCGCAGAGTTCCGGTATCTGGGATTGGATGAAGATGGTACTCTTCGTCGGGTCCAGTCCGCAAGCCAGGTAGTCCAGTGCCACCTCGATGACGTTCTGGCGCACCTTTTCCGGATTCTCCATATTGTCCGTCAGCGCTTGTGCGTCGGCGATGAAGATGAAAATCTTGTCGTACAAGCCGGAGTTTTGCAGTTCCACTCTTCTTCTCAATGAGCCTACATAGTGTCCTATGTGCAGGCGTCCTGTGGGGCGGTCGCCCGTAAGGATGATTTTTTCTTTTGCCATATTATGTATTTTTTAGTTTCTTCATTGTATAAAAGCCATTAAGACCGGCAAAGATACCTATAATTATCGAAACCTCAAGGGATGACGCTTTCTTTCCTTTTCACGTATACCTTATGGCTTCCGATGCCGCTTGTATCGATTCCGCTGCCGGGAGTATGTGCCCATTTGCGCAGTTCCACGGTGGCGGTGGAGCGGACGAGTCCGGTCAGTTGCCGGTAGATGCTGACAGTAAGGAAGGCGTGCTTGTCCAGATACTGATGCGCCAGAGCCAGACGTTGTTCGGGGGTGTATTTCTTCGACGAGTGTGCGGGTTTCCAGGAGGCACGTTCCAGTTCGCACCAATGGTTGGTTTCTCTAATCAAGGCCTTGTCCGTGCGGAAGTTCACGCCGCTTACGTAGATGCTCCGTGCATTTCGCTTCGTGCTGCTTTCTTGGGGCTGTTCGCGTTCTTTGTCGGGGTAGATGGACAGTGCGGGGGTGAATACGCCCAATCCTTCTATCTTCACCGAGCGTCCCATTCCCATTTCGTGGGCCAGGGCTTCGCCCAGCTCGCAGATAACTCCTTCGGTTACGCCTTTCGAGAATCCCGAGGTCATGGCGATGTATTCCGCCAGTTCGCGCGTGCCGGTCTGTCCGGTCATCACCATCTTGGGGTAGGTGATTGGTTCGCCCGTACCTTGCAAGTCGGGCATTTCTTTCATTTGGTAGCGTGTGGTCATTGTTGCGTTCTCCTTTCTTTTCTTTCCTTCGTTGCAAAGTCCTTTTCCCTGCGGAGCAAAGTTCTTTTGGTGGCGGAGAAATCTTAGAATAAAGCCTTTATTCCAAGGAATAGAAATTTTATTTTTAAGAATAAAGGCTTTGTTTGTAGAAACAGAATCCTTGTTCTATTTTTGTATAGGCACAAAGGTAAGTTTCCGTGGCGAGAAAAGCAAGTTTTGGTGGGGAGAATCTTCATATTTATCCGCAAATGCCTTTACTGAGATATAGTCTTTCTTTTTTATATGGAATCGCATTTTTCGGAAAAAGATTTCGGTTGCGGGCGACGGCCGCTCTTCTATTATGGAGGATGACGTTTCTTTTATACAAAAAAATATGCCACAATTTGCTCTTTTCGTAAATAAGTCGTTACTTTGCACAAATTTTAAAGAGACTATGCAATCGCAGGAAATGAGAAGCAAATATAACCTCCGTTCGAATGAATTTCATTCGGGAGCCGTCAGTTTCTCTTTTTTCGAGAAAGATATTTTTAGTTCTTTGGTAATGCGTTAATCCTTTATTGGGTGACGCATTTTTTTTGTGAAATAGCTACAACTCGTAGTTCGTAGCTTGTAACTCGTAACTTAATAGACAACAAGAGAATATGGAAAAGAATTTAAAGAAAGTGCTTGTCTTGGGTTCTGGTGCGCTCAAGATTGGTCAGGCCGGAGAGTTTGACTATTCCGGTTCGCAGGCGCTGAAGGCGTTGCGCGAAGAAGGTATCGGTTCTGTTTTGGTAAACCCGAACATTGCTACTATCCAGACATCGGAAGGTATCGCCGATCAAGTTTATTTCTTGCCGGTAACTCCTTATTTCGTGGAAGAAATCATCAAGAAAGAACGTCCCGACGGCATTTTGCTGGCATTCGGCGGACAGACGGCGCTGAACTGCGGTACGGAACTCTATCAGAACGGAATTCTTCAGAAATATGGCGTGCGCGTGCTGGGTACTTCCGTTGAGGCGATTATGTACACCGAAGACCGTGACCTCTTTGTGAAGAAGCTGGACGAGATTCCGATGAAGACTCCGAAGAGCCACGCTGTGGAGAGCATGGAAGACGCACTGAAGGCAGCCCGCGAGATTGGCTACCCCGTGATGGTGCGCTCGGCTTATGCTCTGGGTGGACTGGGAAGCGGTATTTGTCCGGACGAGGAAGCCTTCATTAAATTGGCCGAAAGCTCTTTCACTTTCTCCAAGCAGATTCTGGTAGAAGAGTCTCTGAAGGGTTGGAAGGAAATTGAATTCGAGGTAATCCGCGATGCCAACGACCACTGCTTCACGGTGGCAAGCATGGAAAACTTCGACCCGCTGGGCATCCATACGGGTGAGTCCATCGTAGTGGCTCCCACTTGCTCATTGACCGACGAGCAGGTGAAAATGTTGCAGGAGCTTTCCACCAAATGTATCCGCCACCTGGGCATCGTGGGCGAATGTAACATCCAGTATGCGTTCAACGCCGAGACAAACGACTATCGTGTCATCGAGGTGAACGCCCGTCTGTCCCGTTCTTCCGCATTGGCTTCCAAGGCTACCGGTTATCCGCTGGCATTCGTGGCTGCCAAGATTGCGTTGGGCTATACGCTCGACCAAATCGGCGAGATGGGAACTCCCAACTCGGCATATGCAGCTCCGCAGCTTGACTACCTGATTTGCAAGATTCCGCGTTGGGACTTGACAAAGTTCGTAGGTGTCAGCCGCGAAATTGGCTCCAGCATGAAGTCGGTAGGCGAAATCATGTCTATCGGACGTTCCTTTGAAGAAATTATCCAGAAGGGCTTGCGTATGATTGGTCAGGGAATGCACGGATTCGTGGGCAATGAGGGAGTGGAGTTCGATGACTTGGATTACGAACTGTCACATCCCACCGACCTGCGCGTCTTTGCCATTGCCGAGGCTCTGGAAAAGGGATATGCCATCGACCGCATCTTTGAGCTGACCAAGATTGACCCCTGGTTCTTGGGCAAGCTGAAGAACATCGTAGACTACAAGCAGAAACTTTCTCAATATAATAAGGTGGAAGACATCCCCGCCGACGTGCTGCGCGAAGCAAAAGTGCTTGGCTTCTCCGACTTCCAGATTGCCCGCTTCGTGCTGAATCCGCAAGGCAATATGGAGAAGGAAAACCTTGCCGTACGCGCCCGTCGTAAGGAGCTGGGCATCCTGCCCGCCGTGAAGCGCATCAATACGGTGGCTTCCGAACATCCGGAACTGACGAACTACCTCTACATGACGTATGCCGTTCAAGGTTATGATGTGAACTATTATAAGAATGAAAAATCAGTGGTTGTGCTTGGTTCGGGCGCTTACCGCATCGGTTCGTCTGTAGAGTTCGACTGGTGTTCGGTGAATGCCATCCAGACTGCCCGCAAGCTGGGCTACAAGTCCATCATGATTAACTATAACCCCGAAACCGTTTCTACGGACTACGACATGTGCGACCGTCTCTACTTCGACGAGCTCTCCTTCGAGCGTGTGCTCGACGTTATCGACCTGGAGCAGCCGCGCGGTGTCATCGTGTCCGTGGGTGGACAGATACCGAACAACCTGGCAATGAAGCTTCACCGCCAGTCAGTTCCCGTGTTGGGTACTTCCCCCATCTCCATCGACCGTGCCGAAAACCGTAACAAGTTCTCTGCCATGCTCGACCAGCTGGGCATCGACCAACCGGCTTGGCAGGAACTCACTAGCCTGGAAGATGTGAAAGGCTTTGTAGAGAAGGTGGGCTATCCGGTACTGGTGCGTCCGTCTTACGTACTCTCCGGTGCTGCGATGAATGTATGCTACGATGAAGAAGAACTGGAAAACTTCTTGAAGATGGCTGCTGAGGTATCTAAGGAATATCCGGTGGTGGTATCCCAGTTCTTGCAGAACACCAAGGAAATCGAGTTCGACGCTGTTGCCCAAAACGGTGAAGTGGTGGAATACGCCATCTCCGAGCACGTAGAGTTTGCCGGTGTACACTCCGGTGACGCTACGCTGGTATTCCCGGCACAGAAGATTTACTTTGCAACGGCACGCCGCATCAAGAAAATCAGCCGCCAGATTGCGAAGGAACTCAATATTTCCGGTCCTTTCAATATCCAGTTCCTGGCACGCAACAACGAGGTGAAGGTTATCGAGTGTAACCTCCGTGCATCGCGCAGCTTCCCGTTCGTATCCAAGGTGCTGAAGCGTAACTTCATCGAGACTGCTACCCGTATCATGCTGGACGCTCCCTATACACAACCGGACAAGTCGGCATTCGACATCGACCGTATCGGTGTGAAGGCAAGCCAGTTCTCCTTCTCCCGTCTGCACAAGGCAGACCCGGTATTGGGTGTGGACATGTCGTCTACGGGCGAGGTAGGCTGTATTGGCGACGACTTCTCCGAAGCATTGCTGAATGCCATGATTGCTACCGGATTCAGAATCCCCCGTCCCGAGAAGGGCGTGATGTTCTCCTCCGGAGCCATGAAGTCCAAGGTGGATTTGCTGGATGCCAGCCGCATGCTCTTTGCCAAAGGCTATAAGATTTATGCTACGGCAGGTACAGCCGCTTTCCTCAACGCCCATGGCGTGACGACGGAAGCCGTTTACTGGCCGGATGAACGCCCGGATGCGGAAAACAACGTGATGACGATGATTGCCGACCATGCCTTCGACCTGATTGTCAACATTCCGAAGAACCATACGAAACGCGAGCTGACCAATGGCTACAAGATTCGTCGCGGTGCCATCGACCACAACATTCCGTTGATTACCAATGCCCGCCTGGCAAGTGCCTTTATCGAGGCATTCTGCGAAATGAAGCTGGAAGATATCCAGATTAAGAGCTGGCAGGAGTACAAATAAATTGTTTGCTCTATAAACGATTGCAGGAGCGGAAAGCCGAAAGGTTTTCCGCTCTTTTGGTATACTGCGTTTATTTCCGTATTTTTGTTCGGGGCTGAGTCTCTGTATGAATCAAAAGAAGAAATAATATGAATGAAGTGGAAAAAATGCGTAGCTCCCAGTTGGCGGATATGTCCGTTCCGGAGATACAGGTGAAGTTCAAGCATGCCAAGCGCTTGCTGGCAAAAATGCGTGTGATGAGTACTTACGATGAGGATTACCGGAGCTTGCTGGAGGAGCTGGTACCGGGCATTCCCGCCACGTCCGTCATCTGTCCACCGTTCCATTGCGACCATGGGGATGGTATCCGGCTGGGTGAACATGTCTTTGTCAATGCCAATTGCACTTTCCTGGACGGGGGATATATCACGATTGGTGCCCATACGTTGGTCGGTCCATGCGTACAGATATACACTCCCCATCATCCGATGGATTATATCGAGCGTCGTACGGAAAAGGAATATGCCTATCCGGTGACGATAGGAGAGGATTGCTGGATTGGCGGCGGTGCCATTTTGTGTCCAGGCGTCACCATCGGCGACCGTTGTATCATCGGTGCGGGTAGTGTGGTGACGAAAGATATTCCATCCGATAGCATAGCCGTTGGCAATCCGGCAAAGGTTATCCGGAAAAATGAGGCAAAAAAGTGAACGTACTAAATGCTTGAAAAACAGAGTGTGTCGCTAAATGACTAAAAAAATATCGAAAAATATTATGCAAAAGTTTTGGTAATGTCAAAATAAGCTGTACCTTTGCATCGCTTTTGAAACGGAAGTGTACGGGCGTTTAGCTCAGCTGGTTCAGAGCATCTGCCTTACAAGCAGAGGGTCGGCGGTTCGAATCCGTCAACGCCCACACAAAATCCAAGCACTTTCGTTCATCAAAAGGGCGTTTAGCTCAGCTGGTTCAGAGCATCTGCCTTACAAGCAGAGGGTCGGCGGTTCGAATCCGTCAACGCCCACTGGAAATTTTCATTCGAAGGTGGTCTTGCAAGCGATTGTAAGGCCATTTTTTTATCCATTAACTTCCTTTTCTTAAAATCTTTATTCTTTATGTCTTGTTACTCAGAAAAAAGCAGTAATTTTGCAGTCCGATAATTATCATCATAAATACGACGTATGAAACTTGATTTACTTACCGCAATCTCTCCGATTGACGGTCGATACAGAGGCAAAACAGATGTTTTGGCTGCCTATTTTTCAGAATTTGCACTGATTAAATACCGTGTACAAGTTGAAGTAGAATACTTTATCACGCTGTGTGAGCTGCCTTTGCCGCAGCTGAAAGGGGTGGATAAGGGTGTTTTCGAAACCTTGAGAAACATTTACCGTAACTTTTCCGAAGCCGACGCGCAACGCATTAAGGACATTGAGAGCGTGACGAACCATGATGTGAAGGCTGTGGAGTATTTCTTGAAAGAAGAGTTTGACAAGTTGGGTGGTATGGACGACTATAAGGAGTTCATCCATTTTGGCCTGACTTCACAAGATATCAACAATACGTCTGTTCCTTTGTCTGTAAAGGAGGCGTTGGAGCAGGTGTACTATCCTCAAATAGAGGAACTGATAGCGCAGCTCCGTGCTTATGCGGAAGAGTGGGCCGCTATCCCCATGCTTGCCAAGACACACGGACAACCGGCTTCGCCTACCCGTTTGGGCAAGGAGGTAATGGTGTTTGTCTACCGTCTGGAACGCCAGTTGGCAACGCTGAAGGCTTGTCCGGTGACAGCAAAGTTCGGTGGCGCTACGGGTAATTACAATGCCCATCATGTGGCTTATCCGGAATATGACTGGAAGGCATTCGGCAATAAGTTCGTTTCCGAAAAGCTTGGCTTGGAACGCGAGGAGTATACTACCCAGATATCCAATTACGATAATCTGTCTGCCATCTTTGATGCCATGAAGCGCATCAATACGGTGATGATTGATATGAACCGTGACTTCTGGCAATATATCTCTATGGAATATTTCAAGCAGAAGATTAAAGCCGGTGAGGTGGGCTCCAGCGCGATGCCGCACAAGGTGAACCCGATTGACTTTGAAAATGCGGAAGGAAACCTGGGCATGGCGAATGCTATTCTTGAGCACTTGGCGGTAAAACTGCCGGTTTCCCGTTTGCAGCGTGACTTGACGGACTCTACCGTGCTCCGCAATGTGGGTATGCCGTTTGGGCATATCATTATTGCCATACAAAGTTCTTTGAAGGGTTTGCGTAAGTTGCTGTTGAACGAACCGGCCATCTACCGTGACCTGGACAATTGCTGGAGCGTGGTGGCCGAGGCTATCCAGACCATTCTGCGCCGCGAGGCCTATCCGCATCCTTATGAAGCGTTGAAAGCGTTGACCCGTACCAATCAGGCCATTACGGAAGCGTCTATCAAGGAATTTATAGAGGGACTGAATGTAAGTGAAGAGATAAAGAAAGAATTGCGGGTGATTACCCCCCATACTTATACGGGAATTTAAGCAACCACAGAAGTGTACCGGAGGAATTTCAACTTTTTACTCCGGCAATTGTTATAGAAACATATAAAATTCAAGGTATAATAGAGACAATGAATGGCCGTGAGGCCAAGGTTTAATTTTATTCGAATAAAAAACAATGAGTACAGAAAACGAAACTTGGCGTGATGCTTCTTCCGCAGAGGAGAACTCAGGTGCCGGCCGCGATGGTAACCAATTTAACAAGGAAGGTGGCTACAGCCGTCCGTCTTACAACCGTGATAATGGCGACCGTCCTTATCGCCCCAGATTTAACAGTGAAAACGGGGACCGCCCGCAGCGTCCTTATAACAGTGACCGCCCTTATCGCCCGCGCTTTAATCCTGGTGCGGACAATGGTGACCGTCCGCAGCGTCCTCGTTACAATAACGATAATGGCGACCGTCCCTATCGTCCGCGCTATAACAGCGAAGGCGGCGACCGTCCGCAACGCCCTTATGGAAACAATTCGGGTGACCGTCCTTACCGTCCGCGCTATAACAGCGAAGGTGGCGACCGTCCGCAACGCCCTTATAATAGTGACCGTCCGCAGCGCCCGCGTTATGGCAATGAGGGTGGTGACCGTCCGCAACGTCCTTATAACGGCGACCGCTCCTACAACAGCGACCGTTCTTATAATACGGACCGTCCCTATCGTCCGCGCTATAACAGCGAAGATGGCGACCGTCCGCAGCGTCCTCGCTACAATAATGAGGGTGGTGACCGTCCTTATCGTCCACGCTTCAATTCGGGTGGTGGAAGACCTGGCGGATACGGCAACAGAGACAGCTATAGCCGTCCAGTCCGTCGTTCGGCCGATTATGACCCCAATGCTAAGTACAGCAAGAAGAAACAGATAGAATATAAGGAGCAGTTTGTGGACCCGAACGAGCCTATCCGCTTGAACAAATTCCTGGCCAATGCCGGTGTTTGCTCCCGTCGCGAGGCTGATGAATTCATCACTGCCGGAGTCGTTTCTGTAAACGGAGAGGTGGTGACGGAATTGGGAACCAAGATTAAGCGCGGTGATGAAGTGAAGTTCCACGACCAGACGGTCAGCATAGAACGTAAGATTTACGTACTGCTGAACAAGCCGAAGGATACTGTGACTACTTCGGATGACCCCCAAGCACGTCGCACGGTGATGGATTTGGTGAAGGGCGCATGCGACGAACGTATTTATCCGGTAGGTCGTCTGGACCGTAATACTACAGGTGTGTTGCTGCTGACAAACGATGGTGACCTGGCTTCCAAGCTGACGCATCCCAAGTATCTGAAGAAGAAGATATATCATGTGCATTTGGACAAGAACCTGACAAAAGCCGATATGGAGCAGATTGCAGCCGGTATTCAACTGGATGACGGGGAAATCCATGCAGATGCCATCAGCTATACGGATGACTTCAAGAAAGATGATGTCGGTATTGAAATCCACTCCGGCAAGAATCGTATCGTGCGTCGTATCTTCGAATCGCTGGGATACAAGGTGATGAAACTGGACCGTGTGTATTTTGCCGGTTTAACCAAGAAAGGCCTGCGCCGCGGCGAATGGCGTTACCTCACGGAACAAGAGGTGAACTTCCTGCGCATGGGTTCTTTTGAGTAATATATAATAAGGTATAATAACTGTTTTATGGAAAAGATTAGTAGAACAAAGATTGTTGACCTGCTGAAGCGTGAAGATTTTGGCGCTATGGTCAACGTGAAGGGCTGGGTTCGTACCCGCAGAGGTAGTAAGCAAGTAAACTTTATCGCGCTGAATGACGGTTCTACAATAAATAATGTGCAGATTGTAGTAGACTTGGGTAACTTCGATGAGGAGATGCTGAAAGAGATTACTACCGGTGCTTGTTTGAGCGTAAACGGTGTGCTGACGGAATCTGTCGGTTCCGGTCAGAAGGTCGAAGTGCAGGCCCGCGAAATCGAAGTGCTGGGAACTTGCGATAACACGTATCCGTTGCAGAAGAAAGGTCATTCCATGGAGTTCCTCCGTGAGATAGCCCATCTGCGTCCCCGTACCAATACGTTCGGGGCTGTGTTCCGTATTCGTCATAATATGGCGATTGCCATCCACAAGTTCTTCCATGACAGAGGATTCTTCTATTTTCATACTCCGATTATCACGGCTTCCGACTGCGAAGGCGCAGGCCAGATGTTCCAGGTGACTACGAAGAACCTTTACGACTTGAAGAAAGATGAGAACGGTTCCATTATTTACGATGATGACTTCTTCGGAAAGCAGGCCAGCCTGACTGTTTCCGGACAGTTGGAAGGCGAACTTGCCGCTACTGCATTGGGAGCCATCTATACATTCGGTCCTACGTTCCGTGCCGAGAATTCCAATACTCCCCGCCACTTGGCAGAGTTCTGGATGATTGAGCCGGAAGTGGCGTTCAATGATATTACGGACAATATGGACCTGGCGGAAGATTTCATCAAATATTGTGTACAGTGGGCTTTGGACAACTGTGCCGACGATGTGAAGTTCCTCAATGACATGTTTGATAAGGGCTTGATTGAACGTCTGCAAGGTGTCTTGAAAGAAAGCTTCGTGCGCCTGCCTTATACGGAAGGTATCAAGATATTGGAAGAGGCTGTTGCCAAAGGGCATAAGTTTGAATTCCCGGTGTACTGGGGAGTTGACTTGGCTTCCGAACACGAGCGCTATCTGGTGGAAGACCACTTCAAGCGTCCGGTTATCCTGACTGACTATCCGAAGGAAATCAAAGCGTTCTATATGAAGCAGAACGAAGACGGCAAGACCGTGCGTGCCATGGATGTACTCTTCCCGAAGATTGGAGAAATCATTGGCGGTTCCGAACGTGAATCGGATTACAACAAGCTGATGACGCGCATTGACGAACTTCACATCCCGATGAAGGATATGTGGTGGTATCTCGATACCCGTAAGTTCGGTACATGTCCCCACTCCGGGTTCGGTTTAGGCTTTGAGCGCTTGCTGCTGTTCGTTACGGGCATGACGAATATCCGTGATGTCATACCGTTTCCGCGTACGCCGCGCAACGCCGAGTTCTAAGTTTCGGAATATACAAACTGGATAAAATCATCCGCACAAACATTCTGTTGTTTGTGCGGTTTTTTTATACCCAAAAATGTTGTAATCTCAAAATAAATCTTTATATTTGTGTCTAGCGGAACGACATAACGTTAACCAACATCATACGAATATGAAACGGAACTATTTCTTTACCATGCTGGCAGCGGTGCTGCTTGCGGTAGCGGGAGCCAATGCGCAGGAGAGCGCAGAGTTTAGGCCTGCGGAACTGGCAGGAATTTGGCAGTTATGTCATTATGTGTCCGAAATCCCGGATGTTCCCGGGATATTGAAACCGAGTAATACCTTTAAAGTGCTGAGTGATGACGGCCGCATTGTCAACTTTACAATGATTCCTGGCAAGGATGCCATCATCACGGGGTATGGGACTTATCAGCAGCTGACGGATAATTCCTATAAGGAAAGTATTGAGAAAAACATCCATCTGCCCATGTTGGACCACAAAGACAATATATTGGAGTTTGAAATAGGGGACGACGGGGTAATGTACCTGAAGTATTTTATAGCTAAGGACTTGAATGGGAATGAACTGAATACATGGTTCCATGAAACATGGAAGCGGGTGGGCATGCCCGCGAAATTCCCCGAGGACCTTGTTCGTTGATATTTCTTTCTCTTTCCCGTTTCTTTCTCAATGCAGCTTTGAAGGTCTTCTATGACGGCATTGGCCGATGAAGGCCGCATCATAAAGAGTTGTTCTAGCGGAGATTCTTTCGTTTCTCCGCAGGATAACTTTGTCTGTTGTATATCAGCCAAGTGGCTCTCTAAAAAAAAGTGGAAAACTTTTGCCAGTTCTAAGAAAAACCGTACCTTTGCAAGCCGATTATTATCTCAAAAGGATAAGCATTTAATTCATAGCGAGTTAATCTTCCATTGTCCGGGATGACTGGCTTGCGGTGAAGAAAAACATTTTAGTAGTAACATTTTAAAAAACAATTAAGAGTGGATACTTTAAGTTACAAGACCATTTCTGCAAACAAAGCTACAGTGACTAAAGAATGGGTCATTGTTGACGCTACAGACCAGGTATTGGGTCGTCTGGGCGCAAAAGTTGCGAAACTGTTGAGAGGAAAGTATAAACCTAACTTTACCCCTCACGTAGATTGTGGCGATAATGTGATCATTATCAACGCCGACAAAGTAAAATTAACCGGTAACAAGTGGAATGACAAGGTATATCTGTCATATACAGGTTATCCCGGCGGCCAGAGAGAAATCACTCCTGCCCGTTTGCAGGCAAAACCGAACGGTGATGACAAGTTACTGAGAAAAGTAGTAAAGGGTATGTTGCCTAAGAACAAGTTGGGCGCAAAATTGCTGGGCAATATGTATGTATATGCCGGCAGCGAGCACAAACACGATGCTCAGAACCCGAAAATGATTGATATTAACGTACTTAAATAAGAGATAATGGAAGTAGTAAATGCATTAGGCAGACGTAAAAGTGCAATTGCACGTATTTTCGTAAGCGAAGGTACTGGAAAGATTACTATTAATAAGAGAGACCTCGCAGAGTACTTTCCATCAAGCATTCTTCAGTATGTAGTTAAACAGCCGTTGAATAAGCTGGGTGTTGCTGAAAAGTACGACATCAAAGTTAATCTCTGCGGTGGCGGTTTCACCGGCCAGTCTCAGGCTTTGCGTTTGGCAATTGCCCGCGCACTGGTGAAAATCAATGCTGAGGACAAGGCTGCTCTCCGTTCTGAAGGTTTCATGACTCGTGATCCTCGTTCTGTTGAACGTAAGAAACCGGGACAACCGAAAGCACGTCGTAGATTCCAGTTCAGTAAACGTTAAGAGTTGGAGAACGGTTGGGGCGGACAAGTTGCTTAATTCTCGACTTTCACCTCTCAACTCTCAACTGAAAAAGCGTTTAGTATCTAAACTACCGGGACTCTTCAGATTCAGACTACCCGGCGGTTGGTTTAGAAGAAACAAAAAAGAAAGTAAACGATTAATTTAAAAGAAAATGTCTAGAACAAATTTTGATACATTATTAGAAGCCGGTTGCCACTTCGGTCACTTGAAAAGAAAGTGGAACCCTGCAATGGCTCCTTACATCTTCATGGAGCGCAATGGTATTCACATCATTGACCTCAACAAGACGGTTGCTAAAATTGACGAAGCTGCTGAAGCTTTGAAGCAAATCGCTAAATCAGGAAAGAAAGTCCTGTTTGTTGCTACTAAAAAACAAGCTAAGCAGGTGGTTGCCGATAAGGCTGCATCTGTAAATATGCCTTATGTAATCGAGCGTTGGCCGGGTGGTATGTTGACTAACTTCCCGACTATCCGTAAGGCTGTCAAGAAGATGGCTACCATCGACAAGTTGACAAGCGACGGTACCTATTCAAACCTCTCCAAGAGAGAAATTCTTCAGATTTCACGTCAACGTGCAAAGTTGGACAAGACTTTGGGCTCTATCGCTGACTTGACTCGTCTGCCGTCTGCTCTGTTCGTTATCGACGTAATGAAGGAAAACATCGCAGTTCGTGAAGCTAACCGTCTGGGTATTCCCGTATTCGGTATCGTTGATACAAACTCCGATCCTACGAATATCGATTTCGTAATCCCGGCAAATGATGACGCTACTAAGTCAGTAGAAGTTATTCTTGATGCTTGCTGCGCTGCTATGCAGGAAGGTCTGGAAGAACGTAAGGCCGAAAAGGTAGACATGGAAGCTGCCGGTGAAGCTCCTGCCAACAAAGGCAAGAAGAAAGCTACAAAAGCAAGACTCGACAAGTCCGACGAGGAAGCAATCAATGCCGCTAAGGCTGCTGCTTTCATGAAGGAAGAAGAGGCTTAATCATACTGTTGAGAGTTGAGAATTGAAAGTTGAGAGTTACTTTACGGCAATTCTCAATTCTCTATTCTCAACTCTCAATTACTTTATAAGGATATTATTAACAATTAAAATAAAAAGATATTATGGCTGTAAGTATGGCTGATATAACCAAGCTCCGCAAGATGACCGGTGCTGGTATGATGGATTGCAAAAATGCTTTGACTGAAGCTGAAGGCGATTTCGACAAGGCAATGGAAATTATCCGTAAGAAGGGACAAGCTGTTGCAGCTAAGCGTTCAGACCGCGAGGCTTCTGAAGGCTGTGTGCTGGCTAAGACTACGGGTGACTTTGCCGTTATCATCGCTTTGAAGTGCGAAACTGACTTCGTGGCTCAGAATGTTGATTTCGTGAAACTGACTCAGGATATTCTGGACCTTGCCGTAGCTAACAAGTGCAAGACTCTGGACGAAGTAAAAGCTCTGCCGATGGGCAACGGTACTGTACAGGATGCTGTAACAGACCGTAGCGGTATCACTGGCGAGAAGATGGAGCTGGATGGTTACATGACTGTAGAAGGCGCAAGCACTGTGGTTTATAACCACATGAACAGAAATGGCCTCTGCACTATTGTTGCTTTCAACAAGGCTGTTGAAGAAGGACTGGCTAAGCAGATTGCCATGCAGATTGCTGCCATGAACCCGATTGCAGTAGACGAAGATGGCGTATCTGAAGAAATCAAGCAGAAGGAAATAGATGTTGCTATCGAGAAGACAAAAGCTGAACAGGTACAGAAGGCTGTTGAGGCTGCTTTGAAGAAGGCTGGTATCAACCCGGCTCACGTGGACAGCGAAGACCACATGGAAAGCAACATGGCCAAGGGCTGGATTACTGCTGAAGACGTGGCAAAGGCAAAGGAAATCATTGCTACTGTTTCTGCCGAGAAAGCTGCACATCTGCCTGAACAAATGATTCAGAATATTGCTAAGGGCCGTCTTGGCAAGTTCTTGAAAGAAGTTTGCTTGCTGAACCAGGAAGACATCATGGACGGCAAGAAGACAGTTAGAGAAGTCTTGAAAGAAGCTGATCCTGAATTGAAGGTTGTTGACTTCAAACGTTTTACTTTGCGCGCTGAATAATTCCGCTTAGAAACGATTCTATAAAAAGAAGTGGCCGTATATGGAGTTGAATTCCTAAACGGTCACTTTTTTATGCCTCTACAGTTGCAGTGAGACGGATGATGCGTTTATCCCACGGGCTTGGTTTGCGTGTATCCTTCTGCCTTCAGGAGGTCGATGACACGTTGTTTGAAGTCGCCTTGCACGATGATTTCTCCATCTTTGGCACTTCCGCCTACTCCACATTTACTTTTCAGCAATTTGCCCAGTTCTTTCAGATTATTGTCGGTGCCCACGAAACCTGTGACAAGAGTGACGACTTTGCCACCCCGGTTCTTGCGGTCCAGCTGTACACGCAGGCGTTGTTGTGCAGGGGGGAGGGTAGCTTGCTCCTCATCGTCATTCATCTCATAGTTGTAGTCCGGGTTGGTGGAATAGACTATATTCAACCGTTCTTTCCAATCATTATTCTTCATACTTCTTTCTTTTAAACTTCCCAAAAGTACGATATTATGTGGAATTATGCAATTAGAAATTATGTTAAGCTTTTGTTGCATCCGTGTTACTGATTAGAAAAAAAGCACTACTTTTGCCAATCGCAATATTGAGAACTTAAATAAGAAACTATGAGCAGTCCGTTACAGAAAAAAGAAACCATGAAGGTGCCGGAACCTACCTTGCGCCGGCTTCCGTGGTACCTTTCCAATGTAAAGTTGCTGAAACAAAAGGGGGAACGATTCGTATCATCCACCCAGATTTCCAAGGAAATCAATATTGATGCTTCACAAATTGCCAAAGACCTTTCGTATGTCAATATCTCGGGACGTACGCGTGTAGGCTATGAGGTGGACACACTGATAGCTGTGCTGGAGGATTTCCTGGGATTTACCAATATACACAAAGCCTTTCTGTTCGGTGTCGGAAGCTTGGGAGGTGCCTTGCTGCGCGACTCGGGTCTGAGCCATTTCGGTTTGGAGATAGTAGCTGCTTTCGATGTGAAGCCCGAACTGGTGGGTACGACACTGAGCGGCATCCCCATCTATCACTCGGACAAGTTCAAGCAGAAGATGCAGGAGTACGATGTCAATATAGGCGTGCTGACGGTACCTATCGAAATAGCCCAGCAGATAACGGATTCCATGGTAGAGGGCGGTATCAAGGCCGTATGGAACTTCACCCCGTTCCGTATCCGTGTTCCCGAGAACATTGTCGTGCAGAACACTTCCCTTTATGCCCATCTGGCCGTGATGTTTAACAGACTGAACTTTAATGAGATCAAGTAATGAAGATTATTGCTGTAGGAATGAACTATGCTCTGCACAACAAGGAGCTGGGACATACACACGAGAATAAGGAACCGGTTATTTTCTTGAAACCCGATTCGGCTATACTGAAAGATGGCAAACCTTTCTTTATCCCCGACTTTTCCAACGAGGTGCATTATGAGACGGAAGTAGTTGTGCGTATCTGTCGGCTGGGCAAGAACATTGCACCCCGCTTTGCGCACCGCTATTATGATGCAGTGACGGTAGGCATTGATTTCACTGCGCGTGACCTGCAACGTAAGTTCCGTGAAGCCGGTAATCCGTGGGAACTCTGCAAAGGTTTCGACAATTCGGCAGCCATCGGCACCTTCATCCCGTTGGAGCAGGCGGGTGGAGACGTGCAAAATCTGGACTTCCATCTGACGATTGATGATAAGGAGGTGCAACGCGGTCATACAGCGGACATGCTGTTCCGGGTAGATGAAATCATTGCTTATGTCAGCCGCTTCATGACCTTGAAAATCGGTGATTTGCTGTTTACGGGTACACCTGTGGGAGTAGGCCCTGTCAGCATCGGACAGCACTTGCAGGGCTATCTTGGAGAGGAGAAAGTGCTCGACTTCCATATCCGCTGATTATCTTCGTCTTGTTTTTTCTTGTTACCTCGCTTTTTTTCCGTACTTTCGTATCAACTTAAAGAAGTAATGATATGAAGATACGTGTAGGTTTCGGCTTTGACGTCCACCAGCTGGTGGCAGGACGCGAGCTTTGGCTAGGCGGCATTCGCTTGGGACATGAAAAGGGATTGTTGGGGCATTCGGATGCGGATGTGCTCATTCATACTATCTGTGACGCATTGCTGGGTGCGGCGAATATGCGCGACATCGGCTATCATTTTCCCGATACTGCCGGTGAGTTCAAGAACATAGACAGCAAGATTCTGCTGAGAAAAACAATAGAACTGATAGCTACCAAAGGTTATTCGGTGAGCAACATTGATGCCACCGTCTGTGCCGAACGTCCTAAGCTGAAAGCACATATTCCCGAAATGCAGCGCACGCTTGCCACTGTGATGGGCATAGACGAGGACGACATCTCCATCAAGGCCACTACCACGGAGAAACTCGGCTTTACGGGCAGAGAAGAAGGTATATCTGCCTATGCCACTGTGCTGATAGTGAAAGAATAATACTATGCTGAAATGATACCGACTAATTTTAATCATCCACTTATATGAAGAAAATCTCCTTGACCTTTTGTCTGGCACTTTTATCCTCCTTGTTCTGCCCGGCACAAGTATCGCCTTTACAGTTCAACAAGAATGGAGAGTTTAAAATCGTCCAGTTTACAGACATCCACTTTAAGTATGGTAATCCGGCTTCAGACATTGCTTTGAAGCGTATTGGCGAGGTGCTCGATGCTGAGCGCCCCGATTTAGTAGTCTTTACCGGCGATGTGGTCTATGCCGCACCTGCCGATACGGCCATGCGCAAGGTGCTTTCCTATGCTACGGACCGTAAGATTCCTTTTGTCGTAACCTTTGGTAACCACGACAACGAGCAGGGAAAAACACGTGCCGAACTTTATGATGTTATCCGTTCCATGCCTTTCAATATCCAACCCGACCGTGGCGGAGTTGAATCCCCCGACTATGTCCTCACACTGAAATCCTCGGACGGCAAGAAGGATGCAGCCCTGCTTTACTGTCTGGATTCCCATTCCTACTCCAAACTACCCGACGTAAAGGGGTACGACTGGCTCACTTTCGACCAGGTGAACTGGTACCGTCGGCAGAGTGCCGCTTATAAAGCAAAGAACGGTGGCCAACCTTTGCCTGCACTGGCATTCTTCCACATCCCTCTGCCGGAATATAACGAAGCCGCTTCCGACGAGAACGCCATACTGATAGGTACCCGCATGGAAAAGGCTTGCGCTCCGGAACTGAATACGGGCATGTTCACTGCCATGAAAGAGGCCGGTGATGTGATGGGTATGTTTGTCGGACACGACCATGACAACGATTATGCCGTAATGTGGAAAGGCATTCTGCTGGCTTACGGCCGTTTCACCGGTGGCAATACCGAGTACAACCATTTGTCCAACGGTGCCCGTGTCATTGTGATGAAGGAAGGTGCCCGTACTTTCACCACCTGGATTCGTCTGAAAGGTGGCGAAATCATTGATAAGACGGTCTACCCCGACAGCTATATGAAGGACGATTGGCGTAAGCGTCCGTTGGTGACGGAATAAGGGTGAACTTAAAAAGAACGATATGGACAAGATAAGAACTGGATTAGCCGCTTACGGAATGTCGGGACGTGTTTTCCATGCTCCCTTCATCTCCACCAACCCTCATTTTGAATTGATTGCCGTTACGGAGCGCAGTAAGGAACTCTCCCGGGAAAAGTATCCCGACGCTTGTATTGTGCGGAGTTTTGGGGAACTTATCGGACTGGAAGGGTTGGATTTGGTTGTCATCAACACACCGGACAGCACTCATTATGAGTATGCCCGCCGCGCCCTCGAAGCTGGCAAGCATGTGGTTGTGGAGAAGCCTTTCACTACCACCGTGGCAGAAGCTGAGGAGCTGGTGGCACTTGCCGCAAGCCGGGGGCTGACCTTGAGCGTTTACCAGAATCGCCGGTGGGACGGCGATTTTCTGACGGTCAAGGAAATACTGTCCAAAGGCCTGCTGGGACATCTGGTGGAGTTTGAATCCACCTTCCCCCGTTATCGTAATTTTATCAAGCCGAATACTTGGAAGGAAACCGGACAAGATGGCGGTGGCTTGACCTATAACCTGGGCGCCCACGTCATAGACCAGGCTGTGCAGCTGTTCGGTATGCCCGAAGCCGTCTTTGCAGATATTGCCACGTTGCGCAAGGACAGCAAGGTAGACGACTACTTCATCATTCATTTGCTACGCCCCTCAAAGGCACCCGAAGTAAAGATAACGCTGAAATCCAGCTATCTGATGTGTGCGAGCGAACCCCGTTTCGTCCTCCACGGCAGGGAAGGTTCTTACGTGAAATATGGTTTCGACCCTCAGGAAGCCGCCTTGAACGAAGGCGTATTGCCCGTCACTCCGCACTGGGGCGAGGAGGACAAATCCTCTTGGGGGATACTTCATACGGAAAAGGGCGGTAGAATCGTGCATGAACCTTATCCAAGCCTTCCCGGTGATTATGCAGCTTTTTACGAGAATATCTATCGGCATATTTGTCACGGCGAACCTTTGCAGAGCGATGCCCGCGAGGTGGTCGGAGTCATCCGCTTGATAGAGGCAGGCTGGGAAAGCAGCCGTATGCAGCGTGTGGTTCGTATCTGATAGAAAATCTTTTACCCGGTAGGGATGTGCAGCTTCACATGTGTCAACCGGGTGTATTTCGTACTTCCTATTATATAGGTACGCGCGATGCGTGCCGATGCTATCTCCATCAGTTCCCCTACCTGGTAGGCATGTTCCACGGCGGGCAGCTGGCATGATTTCTGGCTTGCCGTGCGTGCATTCAGCCGGATGCTGACGAAGTTGCCGATGGAGTCTTTCAGCTTCAGCACCTGGCGCACATAGAAATAAGGAGTGGTCCCTTTGAGCTGCGTCTTGTAGGGGTTGTCCTCCAGTCGCACGCTGAGCACCGTCAGCGTCAGGTTCTCCACTTTTTCGCTTTCTTTCCCCAGAAAACGTCCGCCGGTGGTCTGGTACGTTTTTCTCCGTTGTATGTCGAGATGGACCGAATGGTAAATCTTGGCAATCTGTACAAAACGTTCCTGCTTGGGGATGCGTGGTTGGAATTTGAAAGCTATCCACGTAAGATAGGCAGGGTCTATACGGAGGATTTCGTGCAGGAAGTGTCCGTGGTATTTGCCTACGGAGATGATGTCGTCCCCTTTGCTCTGCATTCTTTTGGCATTGTACTCCACAAGCAGCAGGCTGCGCGGCGAGTAGAAACATAGTGTGCTTGCCATCCGTAGCGTTTCGTGAATGTCGGTGGAAAGGTCGCAAATGTAGAAGATGGACTGTCTTCCGGGCAGTGGAGAGTAAATCCATAAAGTATATTGGAGATGCTCCGGTCGGGGCAGTACGACAAGATAGGCGCCCACTTCCTTATAAGAGGCTCTCCCTTGATTGTATGCATTCAGCTTACTATACAATAAGTCTTGTTCAGTCTGCAGTATGCCGGGTATGATTGGATTTGCCATAACTCGGAATAATTTATTCCAAATATACCTTTTTGGAATGAAAAAAGCAAGGGAAAGCCAGGAAATATCAGAAGCGTACCATCAATTCCAATACCACCTTGTCTTGTTCCGACTCTTTCGCTATGCTGTTTTTGGCATAGAAGTATTTCTCGTAGTTCAGCCGGAGGTCTGTGCGGAATGCCTTGCTGAGGCTGAAGGTGATGCCGCCCGTCAGGCGTTGGCGTTTGTAGTCGGTCACTGTCAATCTGCCGGTTTCCTCATCGGCGGTTTTGGCGTCGCTCTGGTCGGTCATCATGTCGTAGCGTAGCAGGAAAGACATCTTGTTGAATACTTTTCGTAGAGGCAGGTCGTAGTTGATGAAGGTGTTGACGGCGTGTACATCTTTGAAAGCGTTGTCGGAATATTGCTTGTACAAGTATTCGCCTTCGATATGGAAACGGCCGGTTTCGTAGTAAGTGCCGATGTCATAGGACTGCATGCGTACTTCTTCCGGTTGGATACTCTGCACGCTTAGTGTCAGGTTCAGTCCTTTGGTGAAGAGAAACTGGGCTTTGGCGGAGTAGTTCACTTCCTTGTGCCATTCTTTCTGGTTGGTCAGTCCGGAACCGTTGAAAAGTCCTCCTTCCACGGTGATAGGTACATCGGTAGGCAGGGTATATCCTACTGTGAATCCCACGTCCCGTACATTGCCCACTTGCTTGGCGATGAACGAGCGGTTGGGAAAGTATTGCTGGTGCGGCGAGCGGTGGGCGTCGATGGTGAAGGGGACGCGCATTTGTCCGGCGGTGACTGTCAGTCCTTTTGTCGGGAAAAGCCGGGCGTAGGCATCCAGCATCTTGATTTGGCCTTCGTCGGAGAGGTCTATCTCGGCTTTGTAGGCTACGCTGGGCAATACGTTGCCCGTCACGCTGACGCGGGCATTGCGTACTTCGAAACGTCCTGCACCCATGGTGGTCTGATATTCGTATTTGGCGCGGATGGTTCCGTGGACTTCCGGCAGGTAGTCTTTGGTTTCCATCTTCTCCTTTTCAATCTTTTTTCCGTCCTCGTTGATGGAGGGCGTTTGGGCAATTGCGGCCAACGGCAGCAGGGCAATCAGTACTGTCAATGCACTTTTTTTCATAATCTGTTGTTGTCGAATGATTTGTCGGCGACAAAGTTCGGACATACGTGTTGTGTTTTTGTGTCATATATGTTGCATTGTTGTTACAAAAAACTGTTGGAGGGAAGAACTGCGATGGGTGCCGTTTTAATCTTTTTATGGCTTGATTTAGTTTCTTGTTTTTATTAAAACGTTGGTTGTTAGGATTGTATGTGCACTGCCACAAATGTTTCAGTCTGAAATATCAATGAAATATTCTTATCTTTGAAGGAAATATCAAGAACGTTTGTTTTAGAACCCTGATGCTTATGAAAAGACAGTTGTTTTTAGCAGGAATAAGTTTGATACTGGGCGGCATGCCGATGCTCGCCCAAGATATATCTCCGGTGAATTCCGTTTCTTACGAATGGAAGAGCGTACCGATAGTGGGAGGAGGCTTTGTGGACGGTATCGTTTTTCACCCGGAAGCTTCTGGTGTCCGTTATTGCCGCACCGATATGGGAGGAGCCTACCGGTGGGACGCTGCTTCCAACCAGTGGACGCCCTTGCTGGACTGGATAAGTCTGGATGAAAGCAATCTGCAGGGGGTGGAGAGCATTGCCATCGACCCGAAGAATCCGCAGAACGTGTATATTGCCTGTGGTACGTATACCAGTAGCTCTAATGGGGCCATACTTTGTTCTTATGATGGCGGTAGAACCTTTGCCCGTGTCGATGTGCCCTTTACGATGGGCGGCAACGAGAACGGGCGTGGTAATGGGGAACGGATGATGGTAGACCCGCAGAATGGGAATATCATTTATATGGGGACCCGTTTGCATGGTTTGTGGCGCAGTACGGATAAGGGGCGGAGCTGGGCACGGGTGGTGTCTTTCCCGGATGTCTCCGAGAAGTTTAATCCCGCCGACCGTGCCGCATGGGGGAATCGCGGCAGTGGCATCGTCTGCGTTGCCTATGATGCACAAGGCACCCGCGATGGGCGTGGTACCCGTGACATTTATGTGGCGGCTTCATTGATGGGAAGGAAAAATCTGTTCGTGAGCCACGACTATGGTGAAAGCTGGCGGCCGGTCGGGGGGCAGCCGGTGCAGTATCGCCCCACGCATATGGTCTTGACCGGTGACGGGCAATTGGTCCTGACGTATGGAGATACTCCCGGTCCAAGCCAGATGGGGGATGGAGGCGTATGGAAATACGATACCCGTAAAGGCAAATGGACAGACATTTCTCCCGTCAGACTGTCAGATGGCGAAAAGGCAGGATTTGGCTATGCAGCCGTATCTGTAGATTCTCGTAATCCGAAGCATCTGATTGCCAGTACACACAGTCTAGGGGGCAAGCACGGTTATAAAAGTGATGAGATGTTCCGTACAACTGACGGTGGCAAGAGCTGGAAACCGATTTTCAAGACGGGATATGAGTATGATTATTCTAAGGCTCCCTATACAAAAGTAGCCCCTCTGCACTGGATGTTCGATATTGAGATAGATCCTGCCGACGCTGAACATGCCATGTTTACCACCGGTTTCGGCGGTTGGGAAACTTTCAACCTCTCTGCCGTGGAACGTGGGGAACCGGTGAAATGGAGTATCATGTCTGCCGGTATCGAAGAGACCGTGCCTCTCGAACTCTATGCTCCCGAAAAAGGGGCGCGTCTGATTTCCGGTATCGGTGATTATGGTGGCTTTACGCATTTCGACCTCAATCGTCCCGATTCGTTGGGCAGCCATGCCAATCCTCATTTCGGAAATACGAATGGAGTGACGGGTGCCTGGCTGAAGCAGGATTTGATAGTCAGGGTTGGTACACTGTTCGGTCATCAGCCGGGTGCAAAGACCATTTCATATTCAGAAGATGGGGGCAGGCACTGGACTATGTGTGCCACCGTTCCGACGGAAAAGTCTCGTAATGGGCATATCGCCGTGGCAGCAGACGGCTCTTCTTGGATTTGGACACCCGACCGCTCGGAGGCTTATCTGACCCGTGATAAGGGGGCTTCTTGGCAATCTTGCCGTGGTTTGCCTAAGAATATCCGCGTCATTGCAGACAAGGTGAACCCCCAACGTTTTTATGCTGTAGATGCTGTGGCCGAAATATTGTATAGCAGCGAGGATGGTGGGGCGACTTTTCATGCCGACACATTGAATTTAACTGTTAAACGGTTCCAACGGGGTAATGCCGGTGCCGCCGTACGAAGAGGAGATCCGCGTGGAGGACAAGACCGTATCTACGCTACTCCCGGTCATGAAAAAGATTTGTGGATTGCAGCTTATGATGGTTTGTACCGCTCTGCTGCTTCAGAAAAATTTGATTTCCGTGCTTTGGATAAGGTACGTACCATCTATGCTTTTGGTTTCGGCAAGGCAAAGCCAGGCAATGATTATCCTGCCATCTATCTGATAGGCGTAGTCAACGGGCAATACGGTTTCTTCCGTTCTGACGATGCGGCGAACTCTTGGGTACGTATCAACGATGATGCCCATCAATATGGCCTGGTATTGCATATCTGCGGTGACATGCAGGAATATGGGTGGGTTTATATAGGGACACATGGTCGGGGAATTGTGACGGGAGTACCTGCGTCATAACTTTTCCATGTAGTCTTCATAACATCTCTGTATCTACTTCTCGTCCAGTCCGTACATCTTCCGCCTCTATAGGAGCGGAGATGATACGGACTTTTAGTCTTTTATAATAGCTGTATAGGAACTTACTTTATTTAAGCAAAATATTATTCGTTCATTAATATTTTATATATTTGCATTTTAATCTTCCCATCATTTCTTAATAAATGTTGGCTAATGTTTTATGATGGCATTGCATAACCTTAAATGAAAACCTAATGGTACATTTATATAGATATATCATTTTAATAATAAGTCTTTGCACTACCCAAATGGTTTCCGCATACGGATTGAGATTTCGTGGCGCAGCCAGCCCTATCGACGAAAGGACATCCTATGATGTGTTTGCCCACAGTTGTCCCTCTTTCAAAGACTACTTTGACTTGGAGTTCAACATGGCTCTGTATTCTACCGAGAGTGTCGGCTATGTATTGCGGGTTAAGGGAGCTGACGAAGGACAGATTTTCAATCTTTTCTTTGATTTTCGTGGCGATGACATCTTGTTCCGTCTGAACCAGGAGGGGAAGTGTGTGTTGATAGCCTTGCCTGTCAGTAAGGCGGAGGCGATGAAATCCCATTGGTTCAAGGTGAAGATAGCTTTCAACCTGAAGCAGGATGAGATTACTCTCAAAATTCACGATCAAGAAAAGGTATGTAAGGGGGTGTTGCTCTCTGATGAGTTCAGTCCGAAAATCGTGTTCGGTAAGAGCGACCACATCATTGACGTTCCGGAGATAGCTGTTGACAAGCTGGTTGTGAATGCCGAGCATACTTACACATTTTCCTTGGATGAGGCGGACGGAGAATCTGTCTGTAACCAAGAGGGTACTCTTTATGGAAAAGTGGAGAACCCGATATGGCTGATTAACGAGGCCTATCACTGGAGGAAAGAGGGTGGCTTTGCGTCGGCTTCGGAAGCTGGTTCTTGCTACAATGCCGACAGAAACGAGATTTATTATTTCAACCGTGATTCGTTGTTCGTCTACAATATGGAGACGGGAAGCACTTCTGCCAAGGCTTTTGCCGAACGGTGTCCTGTGAAGCTGTTTCTTGCCGGCAGTTTCTTCGATAGTGACAGTGAAAGGCTCTATGCCTACGAGGTGTATACCGAGAATGGAGATTCAGAGCCTATGATAGCGAGTTTGGACTTGCATACGTTGGGCTGGAGGGTGGAGAGTTACAGTCGGCTGAGTATGCAATTGCATCATCACTGTTCCTATTATGATGCAGTTCGCAAACGTTACACCATCTTCGGCGGCTTCGGCAATATGTACTACAGCAATAAATTCTATATGTTCAATGCAGAGGAGGGACGTTGGAATACGCTGGGTTCTCTGTCCGGCGATTTTCTTTGTCCGCGCTATTTCTCTTCGGCCGGTTATCTGGACAGTAATCATTCTGTCTACATTTTCGGGGGCATGGGCAATGAGTCGGGCGACCAGGTGATAGGTCGTCGTTATTTTCACGATTTTTATAAGGTGGATTTGCAAGAAATGCGTGTGCAGAAGCTTTGGGACATTTCAGAAGGACAGCCTAATATGGTTCCGGCGCAGGATATGGTTATACTGAATGACTCTTGTTTCTATGTCTTGCGTTATCCCGAGAGTGTCTCCAACTCGTTTTTGCATCTTTACCGTTTTTCTGTAGAAGATGGCAGTTGTCATATATTGGGTGATTCCATTCCCATTTACTCCGACAAAATCACGACGAACGCTCGTCTTTATTACAACGAGCGTCAAAGCAGGCTTTTTGTGACCGTGCAAGAAACAAGCGACGACGTGTCTTCCAAATTTTCTGTCTACTCACTGTTGTTTCCACCGGTTTCTCTTGAAAAATATACAGCAAATAACGGTGGAGGAAATGCTTCACATGTGTGGCTGGTACTGGTAGCCGCGGTTGTGGCTGTAGCTGGCGGAAGCGTGTGGATAGTGTACAAGCGGCATCGAAACTCCGGCAAGGGCGAGGATGGCAAAGCTGTGCGACAGGACAAGGAACAACTTCCTGAAGCCTCTGATGTAAAGGTGGAGAAGATGGCAGTGGATACGGGAACTGTCAATTCGATGTATTTATTCGGTGATTTCTCCGTTTTCGACCGGAACGGACGCAATATCTCCTATATGTTTTCCTTGCGTATCAAGCAGATATTCTGTCTCATTTTGCGTTATAGCGATGCCGACGGAATTTCTTCCAAGCAACTGAGCGATTTGATATGGCCCGACAAGCCAAAGGACAAAGTGAAAAACTCGCGTGGAGTAGCCATCAATCACCTGCGCAAAATTCTAAAAGAATTGGATGGCATAGAACTGGTTTACGAAAAAGGATGTTTCCGTTTCACGCTGTCCTCCGATTTTTATTGCGACTATTTGCGTTTTATGGCGATAGTTGCCGAAAACCGGATAGAGGAGTGCCGACAAGAGTTCTTGTATATCGTAGGGCGTGGCAAGTTTGTCGGCTTTATGGACGGTCCGTTGTTCGACGGTTTTAAGCAAGATGTGGAGTGCCGCTTGGAAGTGCTTGTCTTGCAGTTGATGAAGGAGGCTTTCGAGGCGCAGGATTATGCGGAAACTGTGAGTTTGGCCGAAGCGGAATTCAATATCGACCCGGTGAACGAGACAGCCTTGTCTTGTTGCCTCAAGTCGCTTTTCATACTCAAGCATGAGAATGCCGCTATTGGCACTTACCAGAAATTTGTGGCAGAATACAAAAAATATACGGGGGAGGATTATCCTCATCCTTTCAGTCTTTACTGGAGTTAGTTCCCCGGCACGTTGCATCCGGTGCTTTCAGTCTTCTCTCTTTTTATTCTTCGGTCTGCCTCTTTCAGCTTGTCCGATGGCTCTTGTTCTGTCTGATAAATGTTTACAAAGCAAAAAGCTTTTGACTTCAGTCGCATATTCAGGATACCTCAGTCTTATACTTAGGTACCCTCAGTCGTATACTTAGGGTATCTTAGTCGTATACTGAGATAAAACTATTATAAAGCCTCTGATAATTAGCGTTTTAAAAATTAAGGTTCCGGCGTTGATAAAAGAGGACAAATGGACTGTTGGAAATGGGGGGGGTAGTAGAACCGTGCGATAATTGTTTGATTCACGTTTCCCCTTTCGATACTTGAAGAGTCAAGTGCAGTCTGTCCTTTCTTTTATGGGTTAAAATAGCTCGGATTAATGTTTTTTTTTGTCCCATTATACGCAAATTAACCCTAAAATTAACCCATGCAAAATCAAATTTGTGGTCGAGGGGGCGGTTTACAATGCCCTGAGGCTGATGTGGGCGATTGGCATCGGCTCCTTTGTTATATTAACTTCTAATAATAATTAAACTATGAAACAGGCAAAAAAGCTAAAAGTCTTCGGACTGATGACCATGCTTATAAGTATGGTGTTCATGGTAAGCTCCTGCTCGGATGATGACACGGGCGGAGGGGCTTTATCTTATGGAAAAGTGACGGGTGTCGTCACAGACGATTTATCTTCTCCCCTTGAAGGGGTAACGGTCTTGGTCGATGGTTCCGGTATAACGGCTACACCGGACGGTCCTCAAGCCACGACAAATTCACAGGGTGTATATACACTCGAAAACATTTCAATAGGTACACATATAATTACATTTACGAAAGCCGATTACCAGACGGTAAGCGTTACCGTTGTGGCAGGAAAATTCAACGAAGAACAAGTAGCCGAAGTCAGCCCTAAGATGGAGTATGCAGCTGCAAAAATCAAAGGAAAAGTGACCGATGCAGGAAAGGGAAGTGCTCCGTTGGAAGGGGTGACAGTCAGCATCAGCTCTACACAGACTACCACCACCGGAAGCGACGGTACGTTTGAAATTGGCAATTTGCCGCTGGCGGACTATACCGTTACATTTACGAAAGATGGTTATGCTTCTATCGTGAAGAAAGTGGTTATGGCCGACTTTGTGGATGGCATTGCTACTACAGACGTGCGTATGGGGGGAACGGAAATCCTGCGCGGACTGACCATCGACGACTTGAAAGCTGCCGAAAAATGGTATTATAACGAATACCGCGGTGGACGGAACGCCGAAAGCTATCCCCATTGGGACTGGGCTTGCAATTACATGTGTACGATGGATTTCCGTGGCGACTGGGAAGAGCAGAACGAAGGTACCACTCTCCGCATTCGCAACAGTGAAGACGACCGCAAGAACCCCGCCGACTTGGAGATGTTCGATTCCTTTGTATTCGGAAGCAAGCTGATTACAGAAGACAACTACATGATGACCCTCCAGATTCGTACGCACAGTGCCGACGAAGCTGCTCCGGCATACTATGGCGTGCAGGTGGTAGACCTGACTGCTGCCGATCCGAAGGCTGAGATGGTGGGCGACGTCAGAACCTATGCCTCGGAAAATTACACTTCTGTTCCGGTAGACTTGAGCAAATACATCGGTAAGGAAGTAATCATTGCCATCGGTACATTCCGCGCCCAGACAGGCGACTACTGGAAGCAATTGGTATTGCGTCGCATCGCTTTTGCCAAGGAAGTTGTTGAAGGATGGGGATGGTTGCCGGGAACAGCAGTCGAAGAACTGGACGGCTGGAAGATGACTCAGGAAATGGTACGTTCTACCATGCCGCAAGTGAAGTCGCAGTTCACGGGTATGAGCCCCATCGGAGGAAGCCGCGATAACTATGTGGACGCTTATCGTGCATGGCGCGAGGTAGACCACGTTTGTGCCGAGTGGTCGTATATGCCGCTCAGCAAAGACCCTGAGGTATTCCCTTCCGAAGGTTATCTGATAAAGACACGTGGTGGAAACAATGTGAGCACAACCGTGCCCGAATCCTATTTCTATGCCAAGTTCTCCATTGCATCCGGACGCAACAAGATGACATTGAAGACCCGCAATTTCAGCGGAACGAATGCCACCTTCTTCAAGGTGACAGCCATCCGCATGGATGGAACTCTCATGCACTTGGCACCTGCCTCCAATACGGCCCAGTTTGCCGAGGCTGCCGCCGACGGTTGCTGGAAGTTTATCCATGAGGCAGGAGGAAAGGGAGATCCGGAAGGATATGCCGATTTTGTTTACGATTTGTCTCAGTTCAACGGAGAAGACGTGATGTTGACTATCGGTATCTTCAAAGGAGAAGAGAACGGCGACGAGAACAAGCTGGTGCTGCGTAGCATAACAATGGAATGACAAACTACTGATATTTAATTATTCTTGAAGCTTTCCCCTTACTTCTTTCTGCATCTTATGGAAGAAGGAGGAGGGGGAAGGCTGAAGAAACTAATAGTATGATATGAACAGAATGAAAAATTTATTTACTTTACTGACTTTGCTTTTATGGACGTTAGTGGCTTGCAGCAACGACTCTGCTGCTGATGAAAAGCCGGGCAGCGGGGGGACGGATATTCCTGCGGGTAATCTGCCGATGCAGAACGTGGCGCGTGCCATAGAGCTGATTGACAATGCCGTGGAGTGCTATTTCACGGGTACGGGCATGGCTATGTCACGTTATTACAATCCTTATACAGGCAATCGTTCCAGCGAGTTGGGCAGTGTGTGGATGTACACCAGTTCCATTGAGGCTGTAAACGCTGCGATGAAAGCCATGAAGACCGGGCAGGCAAAGGGTGAAACGGCTCTTTATGATTCTCACTTTAACCGTTACAAGGAACTCTTGACCCAACTTTATGATAATTTGGAGTATTATGCAGGTACTTTTACGCTGACCTCTTATACGCAGACCAAGCAGTGGACGGTATACGGCGTAAACCGTGGAAACGACAAAGGAGCTGCCCAGGTAGAAGGCATCCTCAATGTTTACGATGACCAGATGTGGCTGGTACGTGAATTATTGGAATCCTATCATATCACTGGTGAGCAACGTTATCTGGAAAAGGCGGAATACCTGATGGAATACGTGCTCGACGGTTGGGATTGCACTCTTGATGAACAAGGCAATCCGTTGGGAGGCATCACATGGGGCCCCGGGTATCTCACCAAGCACTCTTGTAGCAACGGTCCCATTGTCAGCCCGTTGGTGTGGCTTCATGAAATTTACAAAGGCAAGTCAGACGAAGTGACCTACGGTTATGTGGCTGCCGATAACAGCCGCAAGCTGCGCACGGAGAAAAAGTCCGACTATTATCTGGGTTTTGCCAAAGCCGTTTATGATTGGCAAAAGAAGTATTTGCTGAGACCCGATGGAGTGTACGACGACATGATGGGCGGTTATGATTCGCCGGACATAAAATATGTCACCATTGATGGCGAACGCTATCGGACGGGTTCCAAATTGCGCGATCGCGTAGGTCCGGCCATCACTTACAACAGCGGTACGATGCTTTCCGGTGCTGCCGACCTTCTCAGAGCTACGGGCGATGCTGCCTATCGGACGGACTTGGCTGAATTGACTGATAATAGCTTTGCTTACTTTGCCAAACCTGATGCCACAAAACCAGGTTGCTATACATTTGACATCAGTGGATTCTGCAATTGGTTCAACGGTGTGTTGATGCGCGGATATGTGGATGCTTATTCAGCCCACACTGTTGCTGCAAGCTGTATCGAGGCTTTCCAGAACAATCTGGATTATGCCTACGAAAATTATCAATACAAGCATATGCTTCCCACTAACCTGCTGGTGGGCTGGAATAAAGCCGAAAGGACCAAGAACAATGTGGAAGGCATGTTCACTTTTGCTTTTGCAGCCGAGTATGCAGTGTTGGCGAATTATGAATGGAGCAAAAAATAATTTTAAAAATAATGGACTATGAAGAATTTTAGCAAGATGCGACAAGGATTATCCTGCATGGTTATGGCGTTACTTCTGATGCTGATTCCGGCAGATATTTTCGCACAAAACTCTGTTCCCGTTTCGGGAATAGTTATGGACGATACCAACGAGCCGGTCATTGGCGCTGCCGTCATGGTGAAAGGCACTACCACCGGTGTCATTACCGACATTGACGGACGCTACACCATCAGTGCTCCCGCGAACGGTATCCTCAGCTTCTCTTATGTGGGATTGAAAGACAAGGAAGAGAAAGTGAACGGACGTACCACTATCAATATCATCATGGAAACCGATTCCAAGATGATAGACGAAGTGGTGGTGATAGGTTACGGAACACAGCGTCGCGGATCGGTGACGGGTGCCGTTTCTGCCGTAAAAGGTCAGGATATGATAAAGACCAAGAACGAAAATCCGCAGAACATGCTGACGGGACGTATTCCCGGTTTGCGTGTATGGCAGAAGAGCTCTGAACCCGGAACTTTCAACAACAGTTTCGATGTTCGCGGTATGGGTGCTCCATTGATTATCATCGATGGAATTCCCCGGAGCACGGAAGAATTCCAGCGTTTGAATGCAATGGATATTGATGACATTTCTGTGTTGAAAGATGCTTCAGCCGCTATTTATGGTGTACGTGCCGCCAACGGTGTAGTGCTGGTGACTACTAAAAAAGGAGGAGCAGGAAAAACGGAATTCTCTTACAACGGTTCCTACACTTTCCAACAGCCTTCACGTATGCCTGAACTGTGTGATCCTTATGAATCTATGACACTGTTCAACGAAATGTCGATGAATAACATCAACGGCGGTTCATGGGTTTTCAGCGAAGAGAGTTTCGAAGCATTCCGCAACGGCACGCGCCGTACAACGGATTGGAACGACCTGATTATCTCTAACGTGGCTCCGCAAACGCAACACGACATCAGTATTTCCGGTGGTACCGAGAAGACGAAGTTCTACATCAGCATGGGCTACTTCTATCAGGAAGGTATCTTCCGTTCAGGAGACTTGAACTACAACAAGTTCAACCTGCGCTCTAACATTTCGACTGAAATTGCTAAAGGTATAAAGTTCGAACTCGGCGTGAGCGGTATCTCCGACGAACGCAACACGCCTTACACCAGCTCACAAGACATCATCCGTAACTACTGGCGTCAGGGTGTTCTCTATCCGGCATACGCCGATCCCGAGGGAACAATGCTGAACTACAACGGTTTGGATATGGAACAGAACACTGTGGCCATGATGACGGCCGACATTTCCGGTTACAAGAAGTACAAACAGAAATATTTCCAGTCCTCGGCTACTCTGACGGCCGACTTCGGCGAATACACTCCGGTATTGAAGGGGTTGACTGCCAAAGCCATGTTCAGTTACGACTACCGTGCCGACAACAACGAGGCTTTCCGTAAAGAGTACTACCAGTATGCTTATGACGAACAGACCGGTACCTACAAGCAGAAAGTCTATAACGAAAGTTCGCCCAGCAACATGCGCCGCGAGTTTTATGACAAGTCGCAGATGTTGGGACAATTCACAGTGAACTACGACCGCACCTTTAACGATGTTCACCACGTGGGTGGTGTTATTGGTTGGGAGGTGCAGAAACGCAACGGCGACAACTTCTACGCTGTCCGCGACCTAGCATTCTCCATGCCTTACCTGCTGGCAGGTGTGACCGAAGGCCAGATTGGTGCCATGCAGACCGGTAATAACGACCTTTATGAACAGGCCAACGAAGCCTTGATAGGCCGTATCAATTACTCGTTTGCCGACCGCTACCTGCTGGAAGCACAGTTCCGTTACGACGGTTCCAGCAAGTTTGCCAAGGGACACCAATGGGGCTTCTTCCCCTCCGTATCGGCTGGATGGAGAATCTCCGAAGAACCTTTCTTCAAGAGTATCGATGTTCTGAAGTTTGTCAATCAGTTGAAGTTGCGTGCCAGCTACGGTGTACTTGGTGATGACGGCGACCTGAATTATGACTGGGCTATGGGGTACACCTATCCTTCGACCAGCGGCAACATGGCCAACGGCGACTACAACGGTTATTCGCCGGGCTACATTTTCGGCGGCAAGTTTATCAGTGCAGCCAGTCCTATGGCATTGCCTAACGAGAACATCACTTGGTTCAAATCGAAGACATTCGACATCGGTTTCGACTTTGAAGGATGGGACGGCCTGCTGGGTGTTTCGTTCGACTACTTCAACCGTTTGCGTACCGGCCGTTTCGCTCGCCGTACCGGTGCCCTGCCTACCGTGGTAGGTGCCACTGCTCCGCGTGAAAACCTGGACAGCGACCGCCAATTCGGTATGGAATTGGAGCTGACCCACCGTAATAAGATTGGTGAAGTAGGCTATAACCTGAAGGGTATTGCTACCGTTACCCGTCAGAAATACCTGACTGCTTCGGAAAAAGGACCTTGGGCCAACTCGTATGATCGCTGGCGCAACGACAACCTGACGAACCGTTATCAAGGGGTACAGTTTGGTTATACTTCCGCCGGTCGTTACACCAGTTGGAACGATATTTGGAATTACTACGGCTTCAAGGAACGCGACGTCCTGCCGGGTGATTATAAGTATGAAGACTGGAATGGTGACGGCGAGATTAACGGTCAGGACGAACATCCGTTTGCCTTTGACCAGACTCCGTGGTTGCAATTCAGCTTGAATGCCGGCCTGCAATGGAAGAACTTCGACTTCAATATGCTGTTGCAAGGTTCTGCACTGGGTTCTATGGAATACAAAGAGCCTCTGCACGAAATTTGGGGTAAGAATGGCGGTGGTGCATTGACACAGTTCCTCGACCGCTGGCATCCTGTAGACCCGAAAGCCGATCCCTATGATCCTTCTACAGTCTGGACTTCCGGTCACTATGCTTACACAGGCCGTTGGGCAAAAAATAATTCTGCTTTCAACCGCGTAAGCACTGCTTACCTCCGTCTGAAGAGCATCGAGTTGGGCTATACCTTCCCAAAACTGAAGCAGATTCCCAATGCCAGCCTGCGTGTTTATGCCAATGCTTACAACCTGTTGACTTTCACTGGCGTGAAGTTCGTTGACCCTGAGCATCCCGATGACGATCTGGGCCGTATGTATCCGTTGAACAAGACCTATACACTGGGAGTTTCCCTCTCTTTCTAAGTAATCAATGATATAAACCTAAAAAATAGTAAATATGAAACATAAACTGATATCCGCGATGTTGTGCATGACTCTCGCCACTTCATGTGTCGATATGGATATTGCTCCCAAAAATATCGTGACTTCCGAGTCGTTGCTTTCCAACGAATCGGGTATGGACATCTACATGGCGCGTCTATATAGCAATATGCCGTGGGAAGATTTCAAATATCTGTCTCAATGGGGTTTGAATTTTAACGGATGGCTGAATGCTATCGGTATCGATGGTACCGGCGAAGCAATGAACCGCGATGGTATTTGCCGTGCGTTTACCGGTGAAGACAATGCTTACTGGGGTAAAGCTTTTGAATTGTTGCGCGATGCCAACTACCTGATTGAGAACCTGCCGAAATACCAAGGCTCTTACGCCGAGATTACCTACAATCACTATTTGGGCGAAGCTTATTACGTGCGTGCCACGGTCTTCTACGCCATGGCCCGTCGTTTCGGTGGTATCCCTTTGGTAACAAAGGTCATCCAGTATCCCGGAGACGGCAACTTGGAAGTGCCCCGTGCCAGTGAGGAAGAAACTTGGAATCAGGTTTTGGCTGACTATGACAAGGCCATCGAACTGATGATGCCCGGCAGTCCCAAGAGCGGTTATAGCAACAAGTACGTGGCTCTGGCTTTCAAGTCGGAAGCGATGCTCTATGCAGGTAGTGTAGCTAAATACAATGAAACGGTAACCGGCCGTCTGACCGGCTTGGGTGCCAAAACGGGCGTACGTGTGATTGGATTCGATGAAAGCCGTTGGCAAGAGGCATCCAAGAAGTACTTCACCGAAGCCTACAAAGCTGCTTCAGAGGTGATTAAAAGCGGTGTATATTCACTTTACAAGAAGAAATGGGCTGCTAACGATCCGGAAGCGCAATATCAGAATATGGTAGATATGTTCTCCGATCTCAGTAATAATCCTGAGAACATCTATGTGAAGGAGTACGCTTATCCCACGAGCACTCACGCTTACGATTCTTACAATCTGCCGCTTACCTTCAAGGCTCCGTTGAATTGTGGCGTTTGCCCGACAGCCGACTTTGTAGAGCTGTTCGACGGTTTCGACCGTTATCCCGATGGTACCCTGAAGGTGACGACGGGCAATTCTTCTACCGAAGGTAACTATGTTATGTATGATAGTCCGATGGATTACTACAAAAATGCTGAGCCTCGTCTGCGTGCTTATGTCATCTTCCCCGGTGATATGTTCAAAGGCAAGGAGATTGAGATTTATGCCGGTGTTTATACGGGTTCCACGCCTATCAAGCCACTTCTTAGCGACTATTCGTATGGTTCGGCCACTACTAAGTACAACCATCTGAGTGCTTATAAAGAGAAGCCCAAAACGCTTTATCTCAGTCCGAAATCGGAAGACCAGCAGGAAATTGTAACCCTGCCCGACGGCTCTACGATGAAGGCTGCCGGTCAGAACGGTCCTTTCTATGAAGATGGTGGAAGTGCCATGACCGGTCTGTTGGCACGTAAATGGTTGAATCCTGACCCTGCATTTGTTCCCCGGGAAGGTAACAGTGCACAACCTTTCATCTTGATGCGTTATGCCGAGGTGTTGCTGAATGCGGCCGAGGCTGCTGTGGAACTTTCACTGGCTGGTGTATCTTCGCCGGACGACACGGATATGCTAAGTGTTGCAACGAAAGCTATCAACGACATCCGCGAACGTGCTGGTGCCCGGTTACTGACTTCCTCACTGGCTGGTACAATCGACAGCCGCGACATCGTCCGCAAGGAACGCCGCAAAGAGTTGGCTTTCGAACATAAGACCAAGTGGGATTTGCGCCGCTGGCGTGTGAACCACTATGAAGGTCGCGACGGATTCTGGGGTGAGCAACGTGACAAGGACCGTTTCAGCAACACGACCCGTTATCGTTTCCGTGGTATCTATCCGTTCTATTCGACGGAGACAGGCAAGTGGTTCTTCGACGTTTGTTTCAACTATACGACTGCCGGTGACAAAGACTTTGGCTACACTCCTTTGGACTATTACTTCTCGATTCCGGGTGGTGAGGTTTCTAAGAGTCCTGTGATTGACCAGCAGCCTAATCGATAAAACTCAATAATTTAAAAACTTAAAACGTATGAAAAAGACAATATTCTATAGCTTATTCAGCGCCCTGTTCATGTTAACCTCGTGTAGTATGTTCGAAATAGACAACTATGAGGAACCTTCCGAGACTATCTGGGGTGAGGTGGTAGATGAAGCGACCGGTAAGCGTGTATTGACCGACCAGGGCAGTGAGGGCATCCGTGTCCGCCTGACCGAATTGAGTTGGGGTGACAATGTGCAACACAACCCGGATTTTTACTGCATGATGGACGGTACATTCCAGAACACGAAAATCTTCAAGGGTGAGTATAATGTCCGTATCGACGGTCCGTTCATTCCGTTAGTACGTGAGAATACAGACGGTACCTTGCTTCACGACGGCTCTGTCAATACTGAAATCAGTGGCACGACGAAAGTGAAGTTCGAGGTGCAGCCCTTCCTGAACGTCGAGTTTGTGGGCAATCCGCAGGTGAGCAACGGTGTCATCAAGGCACAAGTACGCGTAACACGCGGCGTGTCGGATGAGGTCTTCCGTGAGAAAATCCAGCCGATGGGCAATTGGAAGGACGAATACTTGAACGTGACCGACATCCAATTCTTCGTCAGCTACTCAAACACAGTAGGCTACCGGGCACGCGACGAGCGTTGGTCGAGCAGCATCAACTATGAAGGCAAGAGTTTCGAGGGCTTATTGGGGAAGGAAGTTACCATCCAGTCGAACGGTAACGTACCTTCGGGCCGCAAAGTGTTTGTACGCGCTGCCGCACGTATTAACTACGACACACCCGTAGGTAGCGGTACACGCCGTTGGAACTACAGCGAGCCGATGGAAGTGCTTATTCCGTAGCCTGATGACATACAGCCGGGACTGTGCCACTATAGTGGCACGGTCTTGCCTGTATATAGGCAATCTTTTGCCACTATAATGGCAAGAGTAATGATTAATACCATAAAAACGAGAAACCAATATGAAGCAAAAACATTTTTTGATAAGTTTGGCTGTCTTGGCAACAGGCATCTCCGTAGGTGCCCAAACCAAGGATAATGTCAAGACCACTTTTCAAACCTCACGCGAGTGGAAGCCTTCCATCGACAACAGGGCCGATGCGGTGATGGTGTATGGAGTAGGGGGAAATCCCTCGGACAAGTCACGCAAGCTGTCTTTCGAGGACCGGGTAAAGTCCTGGAAAGAGCGTGGATATATCATACACTTTATGACCGGTATTGCCTGGGGTGAATATCAGGACTATTTCACCGGACAATGGGACGGGAAATGGCATTTGGACGAAGGGCAGGTCACGCAGGCCGGAGACACGATATGGCACGGTCACATGGTGCCCTATATCGTACCATCGGAGAATTTTTTAAGTTATCTGAAAGAGAGACATGTGAAGAGAGTAATCGACGCCGGCGTGGATGCCATCTTCATGGAGGAACCGGAATTCTGGGCAAGAGCCGGTTACAGTGAGTCCTTTAAGAAAGAATGGAAAAAATACTATGGCTTCGACTGGAGACCGCAACATGAATCTCCGGAAAACACTTACTTGTCGAGCAAACTCAAGTATTACTTGTACTATCGTGCACTGAATGAAGTCTTCACCTTTGCCAAGGAATATGGTAAAAGCAAAGGGATGGACGTGAAGTGCTACGTTCCCACCCACTCGTTGGTGAACTATTCGCAATGGCAGATTGTCAGTCCGGAAGCAAGTCTTGCTTCACTTCCTTGTGTAGACGGTTACATCGCTCAGGTATGGACCGGAACTTCGCGCGAGCCGAATTTCTTTGACGGTCGCAAACGTGAGCGTGTGTTCGAGACTGCCTATCTGGAGTATGGTTCCATGGAGTCGATGACTGCTCCCACCGGTCGTAAGATGTTCTTTCTGACAGATCCTATTGAAGACTGGCCGCGTGACTGGGCAGACTATAAGAAGAATTATCAGGCCACCTTTACGGCGCAATTGCTCTATCCCAACATAGCCGATTACGAAGTGATGCCTTGGCCGGAACGTATCTACGAAGGGCTATACCGTACAAGTGCCAATAGCGACAAGAAAGAACGCATTCCCCGTTTCTATTCCACACAGATGCAAGTGATGATTAACGCCCTGAACCGTATGCCTCTGACCGATAATAAACTGACCGGAAGCGAAGGATTCAGCGTACTGATGGCAAATTCTTTGATGTTCCAGCGTTTCCCTACGCACAACGGATATGAAGACCCACAACTTGCCAACTTCTACGGTCAGGCGTTGCCTTTGCTCAAACGAGGTGTGCCCGTCAAGACCGTCCACATTGAGAACCTCGGCTATAAAGAAGCGCTGGCTGACACAAAAGTGTTGCTGATGACTTATGCAAACATGAAACCGCTTGAGTCCGAAGCGCACAGCCACATTGCCGATTGGGTGAAGAAGGGCGGAGTGCTGATTTACAGCGGGACGGACAACGACCCTTTTCAGAATGTAAGAGAATGGTGGAATACCAACGGGCATAACTATACTACTCCTTCCGCACATCTTTTTGAGCAGATGGGACTTCCTGCCAGACCGGAACAGGGAGAATACAGTTACGGTAAGGGAACCGTATGTATTGTCCGTACCGACCCTAAAGATTATGTCCTGCATGAAGGCGGTGACAAAGATTTTTTGTATCTTGCGGCCCGAATGTACGAGCAGAATGCGAAAGCGGGGAAGCTGGAGTTCAAAAATAACTTCTATCTGCAAAGGGGAGATTACGACTTGGCTGCTGTGCTTGAAGAAAGCGTGAGCGACGAGCCGTTTACTGTGGAAGGATGTTTGATTGACCTTTTCGACCCCAAATTACCGATCTACACTTCCAAGCGGATAAATCCGGGTGAGCAAGCCTTGTTGCTGAATGTAGAACGTGTAGCCGGTAAGAAGAAGCCGCAGGTTCTGGCTTCAGCAAGTCGCGAAGAACAGGAAGAACGCGGAAAAGGCCGGTACTCCTATGTGGCGAAAAGTCCTGCCGAGACTTCAAACGTATCGCGGGTGCTGCTGCCCCGTTGTCCTAAGAGTGTGACAGTCGACGGCAGAGAAGTATTCGATGCCAAGCGTTGGCATGCAGCAAGCCATACATATTTGATAGAGTTTGAGAATAATCCTGACGGAGTGTCGGTGAAGTTTTGCTGGTAATCTCAGGCCTTTTATTTTTTTAAGTGTAACAACATAAACAATTATTTCATATAAACAATATGAGAAAAAAGCTTTTATACACCTTGTTGGTATCATGCCTTTTTGCGTGCAGTGACAAGGATACGTCTTATGAAGTCGTCAAGAATGACTTGAGAGCTCCAGCCTACCCGCTTGTTACCATCGACCCTTATGCCAGTGCATGGTCCATGAGCGATAACCTTTATGACAGCCCCGTTCGCCATTGGACGGGTAAGGATTTCCCACTGATTGGCGTGGTGAAGGTAGACGGTGTTTCCTACCGTTTTATGGGAACCGAGGAATTGGAGATGAATGCCATCGTGCCCACCTCGCAGCAAGGCGATTGGACGGGCCGGTATACCACAGAGAAGCCTGCGGGCGATTGGACCTCTGCGGGTTACGACGATTCCAAATGGAAGTCAGACCGTGGTGCCTTTGGTACCAAGGAAAATGAGCCTACGGCAAAAACCCAGTGGGGAACCCGTAATATCTGGGTGCGCCGTATGGTAAATATTGACCGTGATTTGACCGGTATACCTGTCTATCTGGAATTCTCCAACGATGACGATGCCGTATTCTACATCAACGGAGTGAAAATACACGGCACAGGAACCACGTGCAACAAGAACAAAGTCGTGAAACTTCCCGATGAGGCTTTGGCGGTTTTGAAGCAGGGCGACAACATCATTGCCGCCGAATGTATCAATCCGGTTGGTAACGGCTTGCTCGACTTCGGCCTGCAGATTCCGAAACATCTGGAAACTGTGTTTGGCAATACAGCCGTGCAGACCTCTGCCGACGTGCAGCCCATGCAGACACACTACGCTTTTACCTGTGGTGATGTCGACCTGAAAGTCACCTTCACGGCACCTCTCTTTATGGAAGACCTGAAGCTGCTGAGCCGTCCCGTGAATTACCTTACTTATAGTGTTGCTGCCCGTGACGGCAGGGAACACGAAGTGGAGGTGTATTTTGAGGCTTCTCCGCGCTGGGCGCTCGACCAGCCTTACCAGCAATCTGCAAGCAAGGGATATGAAGCTGACGGGCTGCTCTACCTGAAGAGTGGAAGCAAGGAACAGAACATCCTGGCAAAGCAGGGCGATGACCTCCGCATTGACTGGGGATATTTCTACATGGTTGCCGGCAAGGAAAACACTGCATACAGTGTCGGCAACAGTACCGAACTGCGCAAGAACTTCGTGAACGGAACTTTGAACTCAGCTTCGCTCGAGGGAGAGGACAGCAATGGAAACATGGCTTTGGTGCGTAGCCATGGCAAAGTGAAGAATGTTACCGACAAGATAATGCTGGGCTATGACGACATCTATTCCATCCAGTACTTCGGTACAAACCTGCGTCCTTACTGGAACTCAAAAGGCGACCGTACCATCGAGGCTGAAATGCTGGCTGCCTACAATGAGTATGACAAATTGCTGGCACGTTGCTATGCTTTCGATAAGAAGTTGATGGAAGACGCTTCAGCAGCAGGCGGCAAGGAATATGCCGAACTCTGCGCGTTGGCCTACCGTCAGTCCATTGCCGCCCACAAACTGGTGGAAGCCCCCAACGGTGACCTGTTGTGGCTGTCGAAGGAAAACAACAGTAACGGCTGTATCAATACGGTGGACCTGACTTATCCCTCAGCTCCCCTCTATCTGATTTATAATCCGGAACTGGAGAAGGGCATGATGAACGGTATCTTCCATTATAGTGAAAGCGGCAAATGGACCAAGCCCTTCGCCGCCCATGATTTGGGTACCTATCCTCTTGCCAACGGCCAGGTCTACGGAGGCGATATGCCGGTGGAAGAGAGTGGAAACATGCTGATTCTTACAGCTGCCATTGCTGCCGTAGAAGGCAATGCCGACTATGCTGCCAAACATTGGGAAGTGCTCACCACTTGGACAGACTATCTGGTGGAAAAGGGACTTGACCCTGAAAACCAACTCTGTACCGATGACTTCGCCGGACACTTTGCGCATAACACCAATCTTTCCATCAAGGCAATTTTAGGAGTGGCCTCTTATGGCCGGTTGGCTGAAATGCTCGGCAAGAAGGATGTGGCCGAAGCCTATACAACGAAGGCACGCCAGATGGCTACCGAATGGGAGCGCATGGCCAACGACGGCGACCATTATCGCCTGACTTTCGACAAGCCGGGTACATGGAGCCAGAAGTACAACCTGGTTTGGGACAGACTGCTCGGACTGGACATCTTCGACAGCAAAATTGCAGAAATGGAGATACCTTATTATCTGGCCAAGCAGAATATCTATGGTCTGCCCCTCGACAATCGTGAGACTTACACCAAGACCGACTGGATTATGTGGACTGCCACTATGGCTCCCGACCAGGCTACTTTCCGTGAATTCATCGTCCCGGTGCATAAGTTCATGAACGAAACGATAGACCGCGTGCCGATGTCCGACTGGGTGTTTACCGACAAACCCAACTGGCGTGGCTTCAAGGCCCGCTCGGTAATAGGCGGATATTACATGAAGATGCTTGAAGGCAAGTTGATGCAAAATAAACAATGACAAAATTTACCAAACGAATGAAAAGACTCTTTGCATGGGGAACCGCCCTCCTTCTTGTTGGCGGTATGCAGGCGGCCTCGTTGCCGGTTGATGAGCCGATTACACCTGTGGATTACGTCAGCACCTTGGTTGGCACGCAGTCCAAGCATTCCCTTTCTACGGGTAATACTTATCCTGCCGTGGCTATGCCTTGGGGCATGAATTTCTGGACTCCACAGACCGGAACCATGGGTAACGGATGGGCCTACACCTATGATGCCGACAAGATTCGCGGCTTCAAGCAGACGCACCAGCCCAGCCCGTGGATTAACGACTACGGACAGTTTGCCATTATGCCCGTTACCGGAAAGGTGGCTTTCGACCAGGACGAGCGTGCCAGTTGGTTTTCTCACAAAGCCGAGACTGCCACTCCTTATTATTATAAGGTCTATCTTGCCGACCATGATGTGACGGCGGAGTTTGCTCCTACCGAGCGTGCCGCTGCTTTCCGTTTCACTTTCCCTGAAACGGAGGAAGCCTATGTGGTGGTAGATGCCATGGACAACGGCTCTTTTGTGAAAATCATTCCGGCTGAAAAGAAAATCATAGGCTACACTACCAAGAACAGCGGTGGCGTGCCAAGCAATTTCAAGAACTACTTTGTATTGCAGTTCGATAAGCCTTTTACTTATACTGCTGCCGTGAAGGACGGAAAGATTGATTCCCGTACCACCGAGGCAGGTGCCAATCATGCCGGTGGCATCATCGGTTTTCATACCCTCCGTGGCGAGCAGGTGAATGTACGTGTGGCTTCCTCATTCATCAGTCACGAGCAGGCTGAGTTGAACTTGAAGGAACTGGGTGGCCGGACGCTTGAAGAGGTGGCGAAAGCCGGGCGTGACGAATGGAACCGGGTGCTGGGCCGCATTGAAGTGCAGGATACCGACCTCGACCGTCTGCGTACTTTCTACTCTTGTTTCTACCGTTCGGTGCTTTTCCCGCGCAGTTTCTACGAGATAGATGCGCAAGGTCAGGTAATGCACTACAGCCCCTATAATGGTGAGGTGCTACCCGGCTATATGTTTACCGACACCGGTTTCTGGGACACTTTCCGTTGTCTCTTCCCCTTCCTCAACCTGATGTATCCATCCATGAATGCCAAGATGCAGGAAGGATTGGCCAACACTTACAAGGAGAGCGGTTTCCTGCCCGAATGGGCCAGTCCGGGACACCGTGGTTGCATGGTGGGCAACAATTCCGCCTCTGTGGTGGCGGATGCCTGGCTGAAAGGTCTGCGTGGCTACGACATCGAGACATTATGGAAAGCCGTGAAGAGCGGTACGGAGAATGTGCATCCCGAGGTTTCCTCTACCGGACGCCTGGGACATGAGTATTACAACAAGCTGGGTTATGTGCCCTATAATGTGGGTATCAACGAGAATGCAGCCCGTACGCTGGAGTATGCCTATGACGATTGGTGCATCTACCAGTTGGGACTTTCGCTCGGCAAGTCGAAGAAAGAACTGGCTCCTTTCGCCAAACGCGCGCTGAACTACCGGAATCTTTTCGACCCTGCCCACAAGCTGATGCGCGGCAAGAATGAGGACGGTACGTTCCAATCGCCGTTCAATCCCTTGAAGTGGGGTGATGCCTTTACCGAAGGAAACAGCTGGCATTATTCATGGTCGGTTTTCCACGATCCGCAAGGGCTCATTGATTTGATGGGGGGCAAGGATTCCTTCAACCGGATGATGGATTCCGTGTTTGTGCTGCCGCCTGTATTCGACGAAAGCTATTATGGCAGTGTCATCCACGAAATCCGGGAGATGCAGATCATGAACATGGGCAACTACGCTCACGGCAACCAGCCCATACAGCACATGATTTACCTCTATAACTATTCCTCCCAGCCGTGGAAGGCGCAGTACTGGCTGCGTGAGGTCATGGAGCGCATGTACAATGCCAATCCCGACGGCTATTGCGGTGATGAAGACAACGGCCAGACATCTGCCTGGTACGTATTTTCAGCTTTGGGATTCTATCCCGTCTGTCCGGGTACAGACCAGTATGTGCTGGGTGCTCCTCTCTTCCGTTCTGTGCGTCTGCACTTGGAAAATGGCAAGACTGTGACGATTGAAGCTCCTGAGAATAGTCGCGCCAACCGCTACGTGCAGAAACTCACAGTGGACGGCGTTGACTATACACGCAACTATCTGACGCACGGGCAACTGATGAACGGCTCCTCACTGCGTTTCACTATGGACAATGTGCCCAACAAACAGCGTGGGGCAGGAGAGGAGGACGCTCCTTACTCCTTCTCGAAAACGCTTAAAAAGAAGAAGTGATTTCAAAGCCAAAACCATAGCAATTAATGATGAGGGTGTGCCGAATGTCTGACGGAATGATAGCTGAAAAACGTTTTGGCACACCCTCTCTCTTTTACGATAAATCACTGTTCGAAAACCCTATTTACCATGAAACTTAAGAAACTTACTATTTACTGCTTGGCATTGTTTTGTGCCTCTTCTTCTCTTTATGCGCAATCCGGTGAAGAAGTTCAAAAGAAACGCAGCGGCAATCCGATTTTTCCCGGTTGGTATGCCGACCCTGAGGGGGTGGTGCTGGACGGGAAGTTCTGGATTTATCCTACATATTCCGCTCCTTATGATGAACAGACTTTTATGGATGCCTATTCTTCGCCCGACTTGGGGCATTGGACCAAGCATCCACGCGTGCTTTCAAAGGAAAACATCCCATGGCTGCGCCGTGCTTTGTGGGCACCGGCTGTCATCGAGGCCAATGGCCGCTATTATCTTTTCTTCGGAGGGAACGACATACAGAACAACTCTGAGATTGGCGGTATCGGGGTGGCTGTGGCAGACAATCCGGCAGGTCCTTTCAAAGATGCGCTGGGCAAGCCCTTGATTGATAAGATTGTGAATGGAGCACAACCCATCGACCAGTTTGTGTTCCGCGATGACGACGGCACTTACTATATGTACTATGGCGGATGGGGGCATTGCAACATCGTGAAACTGTCTCCCGATTTACTTGGTGTCGTTCCTTTTGATGATGGCACAGTCTATAAGGAAGTGACTCCTCAGGACTATGTAGAAGGGCCTTTCATGCTGAAACGTAACGGAAAGTATTACTTCATGTGGTCGGAAGGCGGTTGGGGAAGCCCCGACTACCGTGTGGCCTATGCCATTGCCGACTCTCCTTTCGGACCGTTCCATCGCGAGGGAATAATTCTTCAGCAGGATGCCGGTGTAGCTACCGGTGCCGGACATCATTCGGTGGTGCGTGGAAAAGGCAAGGACGAATGGTACATCATTTACCACCGTCGCCCGTTGGGAGAAACGGCTGCAAACAGCCGTGCCACCTGCATTGACCGGATGTACTTTGACAAAAAAGGAAAGATAAATCCGGTGCGCATGACTTTCGAGGGAGTGAACGCTACCCAAACCCCACTTGACTAATAGCAATTTTCAATTCAAATTTATATAGAAGAAATATGAGTCTTAATTCCAAAAAGATTTGTTTCAGTCTTGTTCTGGCTGCGGCTGCCGGGATGGTTCAGGCTGCCAATAGTAGCTGCCTTCTTGCCGATGCGGGTTTTGTGGCCGTGCAGGACAATACGGCATCTGCCGGAAACTATTCCTCTAACCGTCCTAAAGAGAAACAACGCCTTTTCCGTTCCACTGCCGTGGAGAAAGAGATTGCCCGTGTACAGAAACTTTTGAAGAACCGCAAGCTTTCCTGGATGTTTGCCAACTGTTTTCCCAATACGCTGGATACTACTGTGCACTTCCGCAAGGGCAGCGATGGAAAGCCTGATACTTTTGTATATACGGGTGACATCCATGCTATGTGGTTGCGTGACTCAGGGGCGCAGGTATGGCCATATGTGCAGCTTGCCAACAACGACCCGAAACTGAAAGAGATGCTGGCCGGTGTTATTCTGCGCCAGTTCAAGTGCATCAATATCGACCCGTATGCGAATGCCTACAACGACGGTGCGCTGCCCGATGGGCATTGGATGAGTGACCTTACTGACATGAAGCCCGAACTGCATGAACGCAAATGGGAAATCGACTCGCTTTGTTATCCCTTGCGGTTGGCTTATCACTACTGGCAGGTGACGGGTGACACTTCGGTTTTCGGTGCTGAATGGCTGGAAGCCATCCGCAACATTTATACTACTTTTTGTCAGCAGCAGCGCAAAGAGGGTGTCGGTCCCTACAAATTCCAACGCAAGACGGAGCGTGCGCTCGATACGCTGAACAATGACGGTCTGGGTGCTCCTGTCCGTCCGGTGGGACTCATCGTGTCCTGCTTCCGCCCGTCGGACGATGCCACAACGCTTCAGTTCCTTGTGCCTTCCAACTTCTTTGCCGTCACTTCTTTGCGCAAGGCTGCCGAGATTCTGGAAACAGTGAACAAGGAGACTGCCCTGGCTGCCGACTGCCGTGCCTTGGCCGATGAGGTGGAGATGGCTTTGAAACGCTATGCAACCTACAACCATCCTGAATTCGGTACCATCTATGCTTTCGAGGTTGATGGTTTCGGCAATCATCTGCTGATGGACGATGCCAATGTACCCAGCTTGCTTGCCATGCCCTATTTGGGAGATGTAGATGTCAATGACCCCATTTATCAGAATACCCGCCGTTTTGTGTGGAGCGACAGCAATCCCTATTTCTTCAGCGGCAAAGCCGGCGAGGGTATCGGCGGACCGCATATCGGCTATGACATGGTGTGGCCCATGAGCATTATGATGAAAGCCTTCACAAGCCGGGATGATGCCGAAATCAAAACTTGCATCAAGATGCTGATGGATACGGATGCAGGTACCGGCTTTATGCACGAATCGTTTCATAAGGATGATGCAACCAACTTCACCCGCCCCTGGTTTGCCTGGCAGAACACCCTTTTCGGTGAGCTGATATTGAAGTTGGTTAATGAGGGGAAGGTGGATTTATTGAATAGCATAGATTAAGATATAACATGAAGAACTTATATACATGGGTGGCTGCCCTCCTTTTCGTGGCATTGACAGTTTCGGTTACGGCTTGTACTTCTGCCTCTTCTGCCGGTACGGTGACGGTGGTGGACCGGCCGGATACACATGCTGTCAATGCCAATTATATGGGTTACCGTGCCCCGCTTCGTCCGTTGAACTTTATAAAATTGCCGGTAGGCAGCATCCGCCCCGAGGGTTGGGTAAGGAAATTTCTGGAGTTGCAGCGCGACGGCCTGACCGGACATTTAGGGGAAATCAGCGCTTGGTTGGAAAAGGATGACAATGCCTGGCTTACGACCGGCGGAGACCATGGTTGGGAGGAAGTTCCCTATTGGCTCAAAGGGTATAGCAGTTTGGCATATATTCTGAATGATCCGGAGATGATAGAAGAAACCAAATACTGGATTGAAGGCGTATTTGCCAGCTGCCAGCCGGACGGTTATTTCGGCCCGGTCAACGAACGCAATGGGAAGCGCGAACTTTGGGCACAGATGATCATGCTCTGGTGCCTGCAATCTTATTACGAGTATTCTCAGGACCGGCGTGTCATAGACCTGATGACAAACTACTTTAAATGGCAGATGACGGTCCCCGACGACCGGCTTCTGGAAGACTTTTGGGAGAACAGTCGTGGAGGTGATAATATCATCAGCATCTACTGGCTTTACAGCCATACGGGAGATGCTTTTTTGCTCGAATTGGCCGAAAAGATTCATCGCAACACTGCGGACTGGACTCAGTCGACCTCTTTGCCCAACTGGCACAACGTAAACATTGCCCAATGTTTCCGTGAGCCTGCCACTTATTATATGCAGACCGGTGATTCTGCCATGCTGAAAGCCTCTTATAATGTCCATCGGCTGATCCGTCGTACTTTCGGGCAGGTGCCCGGCGGCATGTTCGGGGCGGATGAGAATGCCCGTTTGGGATATATCGACCCTCGCCAGGGGGTGGAAACCTGCGGGCTGGTTGAGCAGATGGCTTCCGATGAAATTATGCTTCGCATGACGGGCGACCCCTTATGGGCCGAGCATTGCGAAGAAGTGGCATTTAACTCTTATCCGGTTGCCGTGATGCCGGACTTTAAAGCGCTGCGCTACATCACTTGCCCGAACCATGTCGTCAGTGATTCCAAGAATCATCATCCGGGCATCGACAACCGCGGACCGTTTCTTTCGATGAATCCTTTCAGCAGTCGTTGCTGCCAGCACAATCATGCACAAGGCTGGCCCTACTTTGCCGAACATCTGGTTTTGGCAACTCCCGACAATGGAGTGGCAACGGCTCTTTATGCAGCTTGCAAGGCTGTGGTGAAAGTAGCTGATGGAAAGGAAATCACTTTGCACGAAGAGACGAATTATCCTTTTGAGGAAGACATCCGCTTTTCTGTCTCTACCGGGGGGAAAGTCGTCTTCCCGTTCTATTTCCGGATTCCTTCATGGACTCAAAAGGCGAAAGTGCGCGTGAATGGTGAGGAAGTGGATGCGGCTCCCGTGGCAGGAAAGTATCTCTGCATCCATCGCGAGTGGTCGGATGGGGACCGCGTGGAATTGACGTTTCCGATGTCTTTGTCCATGCGCACCTGGCAGGTCAATAAAAACAGCGTAAGTGTGGATTACGGTCCTCTCACGCTCTCTCTTAAGATTGCTGAGAAATATGTGGAGAAGGACAGCCGCGAAACGGCCATCGGTGATCCTAAATGGCAGAAAGATGCTGACCCTCAAAAATGGCCCACTACTGAGATATATCCCGGCAGCGCGTGGAATTATTCGCTGGTGTTGGACAAGACAGAACCCTTGAAGCACTTCGAGGTAATCCGTAAATCATGGCCGGCTGACGACTACCCTTTTACGGTGGCCAATGTACCTTTGGAGGTGAAGGCTGTCGGCCGATTGGTTCCCGAATGGGAAATAGATGAAACCGGGTTGTGTGGTGTGTTGCCCGAAGAGGATGCGGCGAGAGGCGATAAAGAAGAAATCACACTCATCCCCATGGGAGCGGCGCGGTTAAGGATAACTGCGTTCCCGAATACAAAAGAATAAATTGATGAATGATGCGGACAGTAGTGAAGTGCTGATACCTTTAACTCCTTTGCATAAACAGAAAACTTGAAATAAAATGAAACGTATTGCTTTTTTGGATTATGTGCGCGTGTTTGCGTGCTTCTTGGTCATGCTGGTTCATGCCAGCGAGAATTATTATGGAGCTGTAGGTTATACGGACATGGTGGGACCGCAGGCTTTCCTTCAGAACGAGGCCGATAGGTTATGGGTATCTATTTACGATGGCTTCTCACGTATGTCTGTGCCTCTGTTTATGATTGTTTCGGCTTACCTGCTTGCGCCTATGAAGAAGGGACAAAGCTGTTGGGAGTTTTACCGCAAACGTTTCCTGCGCATCATGCCGCCGTTCATCTTTTTCATGGTGCTGTACAGCACGTTGCCCATGTTGTGGGGACAGATAGACGGCGAACAGTCTATGAACGACCTTTCACGCATCTGGCTGAACTTTCCTATGCTTGCCGGACACTTCTGGTTCATGTATCCGTTGATAGGCCTTTACCTGTTCATCCCGGTCATCTCACCGTGGCTGGAGAAGGTTTCGGCGAAAGAAGAACGTTTCTTCATCGGACTGTTCCTGGTTTCTACTTGCATACCTTTCCTCAACCGTTGGTTTGGTGAGGTGTGGGGACAGTGCTTCTGGAACGAATATCACATGCTATGGTATTTCTCGGGTTATTTGGGCTACCTTGTGCTGGCACATTATATCCGCGTGCATCTTACTTGGGGGCGTTCCTTGCGTCTGTGGGTCGGTTTCCTGCTTATGCTGGTCGGGGCGGTGGCTACCATATGGTCGTTCTATGTCCAGGCTGTTCCGGGAGTGGTTCATTCTACGCCGGTCATTGAGGTGGGATGGGCTTTCTGCACCCTTAATTGCGTGGCGTTGACGGCAGGCACGTTTCTGCTGTTCAGTTGCATCAGCATTCCGCAACCTCCGCGCTTCATTGCCGAAATGTCGAGACTCAGCTACGGCATGTTCCTTATGCACATATTCTGGCTTGGCTTGTGGGTGTCGGTGTTTAAGTCTACATTGGGATTGCCCACCGTGGCTGCCATTCCGGTTATAGCGGTATGTACGTTTATCAGTTGTTTCGTGGCAACCAAGCTCATCTCGTTGATACCGGGCAGTAAGTGGATTATCGGGTAGAGACGGTAATACTGTAAGATACAGCAGTGAGAATGGTAAGGCAACTTTTCATGCCGATACATAAATTTCTGTTTAGGAATTGTGGCGGAAGTGCCTTGCATTTAAGCGATGATATGCAACTGTTTGGCATATCCGGCAGCTACTTTTGCGGTAAAGTAAAAGTAGTCTGCATGGTATGTTGGGGATTACTGCTTGCATTTTGGAAAAGTTTTTATAGCTTTGTGTTGAATAAAAGATTTTTTGGAATGTAAACGATAATAATAGCCTTCGGGCAAGACATATTGCAAACTTGCGGACAATTGTTCGATTCGGTTAAATCTGGTAAATTAAACATGAAATCAAGAACAATAGGTCTAAGTTGGTTTGTACCCTCACGAAGGGCACAGGCTGCTTTTACTTATTTTGATTTCAAGGTTTACCAGAACCTAACCGGAGAAATAGGAAAAAGTGAGTGCTGTGTCCTTTTTCTTTTGTTATGACAGCCGGAAATGCCGAAAACCGAGAAGAGTAGGTGAATTTAGAGAACAATGTAATTATGTCAAGAGTATTTAAAGTAAAGCCCAAGAGACTTAAAAAAGTAAATGGTCTGGTATTGACACCGGAGATGGAAGTGATTGTTACGACTAAAATCAATATGTCGGATCCTTTCAGTAATTGTGCAAAAGAACTGAAGGAGGCTTATATGCGTCTCTACAGCTTCGATTATGAGAAAGCTTGTTGCAACAGAGGGGATTTTGATTTCGCGGCACTTGATTGACCGGTATATTTTTTTGTGCCAACCTTAAAAAGCTAAAGATATGAACTGTATTAACACAGATTACTTCAAGCCTTTTTTGCAGGCTTTTTGCGAGAAGACACAACCGTTGTATACTTGTGGGTATCCATGGGGACCATTTGTGCCCTATACGATGCCCCGATATAACGATGCCGATGTGAAAATATTCTATATGGGCAGGGATACTTATTATTGGGTGGAGCAAGAAGAACTTTTCGAAGCTTTTACGAATCATGTTTTGGAAGACTATCTGGGGAAAAACGCGGCATGTGTAGATGTTGAAAAAATGTTGGGATGGAAAAATAACGCCGGTTCCTTTTGGACAATGGTTGCCAAACTGCATCTACTGATACGCACGGGCAGATACACTGAAGACATAATGCAGATAAGTGCCGCAGACAAAGTGATACTCGAAGAGATTGGTTACGGAAACATCAATGCCATAGAGCAGCAGACCAGCTTATCGAAAGAAGGGTATTGGGAAGCGATAACTTCTTTGGACGGTTATTGTCAAATCCGGGAAGCCGGTCGCCCTTTTGAGAAATTGAAGTCGGTGATAGAAGCCTACCACCCGGATTTTATCTTCATTTTCAATTGGGAAGAACGTGACGATGTATTCGAGGGTATGGACTTTGAGTGGCAGAAAGTGTATTACAAGGACAAGCTACAGGCTGTATATACCTTGCCCGGCTACTCTACCAAGGTGATATGGACTTCCCATCCCCGGCGTTATTCCTATTTAGGAACCAACATCGAAGAGATGGCAGGGAGCTTGGCTGATACATTTGCCGCCATTCGCTGACCAAGATAGTGTGGATGGAATCAAAATCTTTTTCAGACATTGTAGGAACAGTTTTTTCAAACAGCATGTTTTTACAGCTTGTCTTATTGATGTCTGAAAAAGATGATGCAGATAAGGGGTTTGGACGTTACTCGTTGGTTTGGGAAGCAAAGTGCTGGAATGTCACTTCGGCTTCCACCCAGAAATCATTCATCCGCAATAGGTCGGGGATAGAGTAGGGCTTATGGGTGCAAATGTCGTGTACTGCATGGCAAATGCAGATGTCTTCCAGTTCAGACCTGCTCAAGCAGCCTTCTGCCCAGCTTGTTTCGTCATCGAGTTCATCGGTTAAACCGAGTGCTTTGTCAGTTACATCCGGTATATTGTCGATGCCATTTGAAATGGAACAACTTTCTATCTCGGCAAGCCCTTTTTTATCGAGCAGTGTATCGATGAGTTTGATTATGCGGTTGAAGTCCGAAGAATAGAACATATCTTCTTCCAGAACAAGTACGGACTCGCTTCCGTTGTGGCTAAACAGCAATCGACCTTCAATCTCACAATCATCATCAAAAGTTTCGTCTTTCAGTGATTGGTGCATGGCTCGATATAGATTAGCAGTGTGGGCATACATTTGCCTGGTCAGTCCGAGAAGCAGTTCATTGATTTGTTTGAAACGTTCTTTTTCGGCCTGGTTGCATAGGAACATTTGGTTCAGCAGATAGCTTCTTGTGTGTAAGAGGTATTCTATTCTATCCAAAGTCTCTCTATCTTGGATTTTGTCTAAACGCGGATAAGTGCAATGGTGGCCCGGGATGGTTGTGGTGGGGATAATTCGTTTTAGTTCCATCTCGATGGCTGTCAGTATGTGCCGTTTTCGGGCAGTGTCTCGTTCTGATTGGATGAGTTCAAAGGTTTCTTTTGAGTATACGTCCATGGTCTGTTGTTTTTAGAATTGGTTTGATTACGGCAAAGGTAGGTAGGGATTATGCCATTTGGCGGCAGAACTCTGGTATAAGATAATTGAGGATTGAGACTTGGCTATAAATAATTATAAGTTAAAACAATATGGGTAAGGAACTTTTTAGTCGTTATGTTTGGCTCTTGGAGACCATTCATCGTGCGGGTAAGATTACATTCGAGGAAATCAACGCTCGCTGGCTTCGTTCGGAACTAAGTGGTGGAGAAACTCTTTCACTCCGTACTTTTCATCATCATCGGGATGCGATAGAAGAGCTGTTTGACATCAATATTGAATGCATCAAGCGTGGAGGTTATTGCTATTATATAGAGGATACAGAAGAATTGGAAAAAGGTTGTGTGCGCAAGTGGCTGTTGAATTCGTTTGCGGTAGACAACCTGATAGTTGAAAGCCGTAAGCTAAAATCACGTATTTTGCTTGAAGAAGTTCCTTCTGGAAAGCGGTATCTGATTCCGCTGATTGAAGCGATGCGCGACGGTATGATTGTTGAGGTGGACTATCAGAGTTTTCGGCAACAGGTACCTGCTAACTTTGAAATAGAACCTTATTGTCTGAAATTGTTCCGGCAGCGCTGGTATGTGGTGGCACGCAGTCCGCATTATAATCGCGTGATGATTTATTCGCTTGACCGTATTCTTGATTTGGAGGTGTCGGAGAAAACGTTTTACTATCCGGAAGAATTCAATCCTCAGTCTTATTTTGATGCCTGCTTTGGCATTGTAGCAGATGATGATATAGGGATAGAGACTGTGCAGTTGAAGGTCTACGCTCCTCAGGACAAGTATTTTGATGCCTTGCCATTGCATCATTCCCAACGTACGGTAGAAGTTACGGAAGGACATACCGTTTACGAATACCGAATACGGCCAACGTATGATTTTGTGCAGGAGTTGCTTTCGCACGGGGCAGATGTGGAGGTTTTGCAGCCTTCATTGTTGCGTAGCCGGTTGGGTGATATAGCAAAAGAGATGGTTGCTCTTTACAATATTCCGTAATGGTTTGCATTACGCGTACGGAATAGGTTGAGTTTTAATTTCATTATGAATATATTTGCAGGGCAAGACAAGAAATAATAATTTTGTATTTAATAGATTGCATATGAATAAATTACTTCCCCTCTTATGCCTTTCCCTCGCTCTGTCCGCCTGTTCACGTACGGAAAAGAGGTTGGAGGCGCATGTTTTCGTACCGGATGCAGTGTGTGCCCATACGCCGGCGCTGAACCAGGGCCGCACTTCTACCTGCTGGACTTATGCTTCGGCCTCTCTGTTGGAGTCTGACTGGCTGGCGGGGCATCCCGGAGATACCGTGCGCCTGTCGCCTATGTACATGGTCAGGCAGAAATACTTGAATCAGCTTGATGCCTACTATTACTCTTGCGGCAGGGAAGAAATCAGGAATGGCGGACTGGGACATTCTTTCCTCCGTGTGCTGGAGGAAGACGGTGTGCTGCCGTTGGAAGCATATCGGGGGCGACGGCAGGGAAGCAAAAGGCATGACCACGGGGCTTTGCTGAAACAACTGAAGAAGCTGGCGGAGGAGGCCGTGAAGCATTGCGACCTCCCCGGCTACAGGAAACGCGCTGTAGCCCTGCTGGACGAGCAGATGGGGGCGGTGCCCGATTCGTTTCTCTACCGTGGCAGGAGCTATACCGCCCGTTCGTTTGCCGACTCGCTTCGCTTCAAGGCGGAGGATTATGTGCAGTTGACGAGCTTCACGCATCATCCTTTTTATACCCCTTTTATATTGGAAGTACCGGACAACTGGGAGCATCAGTGCTATTTCAACCTTCCGCTGGACGAGTTGGAGCAGGTGGTGCGCCGTGCGCTGTCTGCCGGCAAGACGGTGGCTTGGCATGGAGATGTGAGCGAAGATACTTTCAGTCCGCGTCAGGGAATGGCTCTTTGGACGCAGCATCCGGTGACACAGGAGATGCGGCAACATGAGTTCGAGCGTTTCCTTACCACAGACGACCACATGATGCACCTCATCGGCACGGCGCACGATGAGGCGGGACGCTTCTACTATCTCTTGAAGAATTCGTACGGAAGATATGGCGCCTACGCAGGGCTGCTCTACATGTCCGAAGATTATTTCAGAGCGAAGACTGTCTCGGTTCTGCTGAGGAAGTAATCCCCCTCCAATCTTTCCCGTTCATCGGTTTTTGCGATGAAACTGCTTTTACTCTGTGTCCGCTTTCCCGTTGAAGGTTCGGCAGCCGTCAATTGACAGCTGCCGGCTTCACTGCGGTAAAGGCGCGGCGACACTTTCTCCCTTCATCAGCCTCACTCCCTCACTTCTGCAACATCACTGCACAACGGTTGCAGCGTCACTGCAAAAGGGTTGCAGTGTCACTGCATAACAGTTGCAGCGTCACTGCAAATACGGTTGCAGTGCTACTGCAAAATGGATGCACTGTCTTTGCAGTGCTTGTCTGCTGATTCATACATGGTTATGCCGAGGGGAGGGAATGTGCAGTGAAAGACCGGTACGCAGTCGATAAGAAGATGCGGGAGCACCTGCGGGGCGAGGTAGCGCGAAGGAAAGGAGTTTCACCGCAAAAGCCGATGAATAGGAAGATTGAGGGAGAAGGTGAAGGAGATGGAGGATGAAAATACATTTCTCTTTAGCGAAAAAGCTGTGTATTCTGCTTGAAAACGCGTACTTTTGCAGACTATATAAATGAATTGCAGAATATGAACAAACCCGGGAAGCGAGTATTGGTCGGCATGAGCGGAGGTATAGACAGTACCGCCACTTGTCTGATGCTGAGGGAGCAGGGCTATGAGATAATCGGTCTCACCATGTGGGTGTGGGGAGACGAACCGGTGGAAGCCCGCAGCCTTGCCGACAGTATGGGAATTGAGCACTATGTGGCGGATGAGCGCGATGCTTTCCGCCGGATTATCGTTCGGAACTTTATTGATGAGTATCGCCGGGGGCGTACTCCCAATCCTTGTGTGATGTGCAATCCATTGTTCAAGTTCCGCATCCTGACGGAGTGGGCGGACAGGCTGGGCTGTGCGTTCGTCGCTACCGGGCACTACACCCGTCTGGAGGAGCGGAACGGGAAGACTTACATCGTTGCCGGAGATGACGACAAGAAAGACCAGTCCTATTTCCTCTGGCGGCTGGGGCAGGAGGTGTTGAAGCGGTGCATCTTCCCGCTGGGGGCGTTCACCAAGATGCAGGTCCGCGGGTATCTTCGTGATAAAGGATATACGCTCAAGGCGGAAGAAGGGGAAAGTATGGAAGTCTGCTTCATCAAGGGCGACTACCGCGACTTCTTGCGCGAGCACTCTCCGGAGATAGACAGCGAGGTGGGGCCGGGATGGTTTGTCAATTCGGAAGGCGTCAAGCTGGGCGGGCACAAAGGATTCCCTTACTACACCATCGGGCAGAGGAAGGGGCTGGAGATTGCTTTGGGCAAACCTGCCTACGTGCTGAAAATCAATCCGCAGAAGAACACCGTGATGCTGGGCGATGCGGAGCAGTTGAAAGCCGGATACATGCTTGCCGAAGAGGAAAACCTGATTGACGAGGCGGAATTCTTTGGCAGTGAAGAGCTTACCGTGCGCATCCGCTACCGCAGCAAACCCATCCCTTGCACCGTGAAGCGCCTGGAGGACGGGCGTCTGCTGGTGCGCTTCTTGTCGGAGGCTTCTGCCATTGCTCCGGGACAGTCTGCCGTGTTCTACGTCGGCCGGCGTGTGGTTGGCGGCTCATTCATCGCTTCCCAACGGGGCATCGGGATGTATATTGCAGAAAATAATAAAAACACAGATATATGAGAAAACTCTTTTTCCTTCTACTTTTCATCTTGGCTGCTGTAGGCGCATCGGCCCGGCAAGACACTTTGAAGTATCGCATCAGCCTGAAGGACAAGGCTGCCACCACGTATTCGCTGGAACATCCGGAAGCGTTCCTTTCTGAAAAGGCGATTGAGCGCCGCCGCAAGCAGAACCTTCCGATAGACTCGACAGACCTTCCGGTATGCCGTAAGTATGTGGATGAGATTCGCAGGCAAGGCGTGAAGATTGTCGTTACCGGCAAGTGGGAGAATTTTGTTACAGTGTCCTGCAACGACTCTGCATTGGTGGAGCGCATTGCCGCTCTGCCTTTTGTCCGGGAGACGGAAAAGGTATGGATAGCTCCCGGAGGTGACGGGCCGTTCATGGCAACGGAGCGCGACTCTCTGATAAACCGCCCGAGCGTGCATCCCGACAGCATTTATGGACTGGCTGTCGACCAGATACGGCTGAGCAATGGCGATAAGCTGCACGAAGAAGGCTTCAAGGGACAAGGAATGACGATTGCCGTTATCGACGCGGGCTTCCACAATGCCGACAAGATAACCGCCATGCAGAATATCCGCATCCTGGGTACGAAGGATTTTGTGAACCCCCAATCGGATATATTTGCCGAAAGCAGCCACGGCATGGCGGTGCTCTCGTGCATCGCCATGAACCGCCCCGGTGTCATGACCGGTACGGCTCCCGAAGCTTCTTTCTGGTTGCTGCGCAGCGAAGACGAATACTCCGAGCATCTGGTAGAGCAGGACTACTGGGCTGCGGCTGTGGAATATGCCGATAGCGTGGGAGTGGATGTACTCAATACTTCATTGGGATATTACGCTTTCGATGATAAATCCAAGAATTATAAGCTCCGCAATCTGGATGGGCACCATGCGCTGATGTCACGTCAGGCATCGCGCATAGCCGATAAGGGCATGGTATTGGTATGCAGTGCCGGAAATTCGGGCGCCGGTTCTTGGAAGAAGATTACGCCTCCGGGCGATGCCGGGAATGTGTTGACGGTGGGCGCTGTCGACAAGGAGGCTGTCCTGGCTCCTTTCTCGTCTGTAGGGAATACGGCAGACCATCGGATAAAGCCGGATATTGTAGCCGTCGGGCTGGGTGCCGACGTGATACGCACGGACGGCAACCAGGGAAGGGCGAACGGTACCTCTTTTGCCTCACCCATTATGTGCGGCATGGTGGCCTGCTTGTGGCAGGCTTGCCCCGAACTTACGGCAAAAGAAGTGATGGAATTGGTGCGCCGTTCCGGTGACCGTGCCGATTTTCCCGATAACATCTACGGTTATGGCGTGCCCGATATGTGGAAAGCATATCAGGATTATCTGCTCAAAAGATAGCCATATGGAATCGTTGTCTTTGTATGAGCTCAACGCCCTTGTGCGCCGCAGTCTGGAACAATGCCTTCCTGACGAGTGTTGGGTGCAGGCGGAGTTGAGCGATGTGCGTACCAACAGTACGGGGCATTGCTATCTGGAATTTGTGCAGAAAGACCCTCGCAGCAACAGCCTGATAGCTAAGGCGAGAGGAACAATCTGGGCAAATGTGTTCCGCCTGCTGAAGCCCTATTTTGAGGAAGCCACGGGGCAGGCGTTTGTTGCGGGCATCAAAGTGCTGGTGCAGGTCACCGTCAGCTTCCACGAACTTTACGGCTATAGCCTTACGGTGCAGGACATAGACCCCACCTATACCTTGGGCGATATGGCACGCCGCCGCAGGGAGATACTGAAACAGCTCGAGGAAGAGGGGGTGCTCACTCTTAATAAAGAACTGGATATGCCCCGCCTGCCGCAACGTATTGCCGTCATATCCTCACCGACGGCGGCGGGCTATGGTGACTTCTGTCATCAGCTGGAAAACAATTCCCGGGGTTTCTACTTTTATACGGAACTGTTTCCTGCCCTGATGCAGGGCGACCGTGTGGAGGAGTCTGTCCTCTCTGCTCTCGACCGGGTAAATGCACGCTTGTCCGAGTTTGATGTGGTTGTCATTATTCGCGGTGGAGGCGCCACGTCCGACTTATCCGGTTTCGATACTTATCTGCTTGCTGCTGCTTGTGCACAGTTTCCGTTGCCTGTCATAACGGGCATCGGTCACGAGCGGGATGACACGGTGCTGGATTCTGTGGCACATACCCGTGTAAAGACCCCTACGGCGGCTGCCGAATTCTTAATAGAGTCCATGGACAGCGCTGCTGATGAACTGGAAATGCTTGCTTCTCGCTTGCATGAGGGTGTCAGGAATCTGTTGCAGCAGGAACAGCGCAGACTCTCTGGTTACAAGAACCGGATTCCTTCTGCCGCATACCATCGTATATCCGATGCAAAAATGGCTTTGCTGACTGTGCGGAAAGATGTGGTGCAGGCTGTGACTTCCTCTTTGTTCCGCCATCGCCATCGCCTGGAATTGTTGCAACAACGATTGGCAGATGCTTCACCGGAAAAGTTGTTGGCCCGCGGTTACAGCATTACGTTGAAAGATGGGAAAGTAGTGAAGAATGCAGATGAACTGCAGGAGAATGATATGATAACAACCCGTCTGCAGAATGGTGAAGTGGTTTCAATAGTACATATTTAACTCTCCTCTCATTCATGCAGTGTTTTGCAAATCTCTGCATTTTATGAATATTGTTTAAATCATTTAAAATGAACAAAGATGAAAACACAAAATTTGTTTTTTATGCTGATACTGATAAGTATGGCATTTAGTTTTATTTCATGTACGGATGAGGATGATAAGGTCGAAATTCCTCAACTGGTAGGTAAGTGGATTGTGAAAGAACCAGTCCTGCAGGACGATTTTGTGACCTGCTATACGTTTAATGCAGACAAGACCTATGAAGTTTATACCGGAAGCCCGTTATCTAACGGAGTCCCTTTTCGTGGAACTTATATCATAAGTCTTGATGAAAAATTGATTAAGTTGTATGATAAAGAGGAACATTGTACTGAACAATATCATATTTTGAAACTGACGTCCAAGGAGATGAAGTGGGAGAACGCATCGCCCAAAGACGGGAATTCTGACAAACGGCTTGAGAAGTACAACGATTAATTAATTTCAATTATGCCGGTAACCAAGAAAAAAGAGACCTACTCCGAAGCCATGGCACGTTTGGAGAAAATTGTCAGCCAGATAGACAACAACGAACTGGAGATAGATGTGCTTGCTGAAAAAATAAAGGAAGCAAACGGAATTATAGCATTTTGCAGCGATAAATTGACCAAAGCTGACAAGGAAATTGAAAAATTACTGTCGGAGAAGTGGGAATCTGAAGAATAAAAGCTATTTTTGTTGCAAAATGTACGTAATAGAAGTAACTAATACTTTGAGATATGAAAGAACTTGATTGGGCTAATCTGCCGTTCGGATATATGAAGACAGATTACAATGTGAGAATTTACTATCGTAACGAACAATGGGGCGAACTGGAAGTTTGCAGTGAGGAAACCATTCCTATGCACATGGCTGCCACTTGTTTGCACTACGGTCAGGAAGCGTTTGAGGGTTTGAAGGCTTTTCGTGGCAAAGACGGTAAAGTGCGTATCTTCCGTTTGGAGGAGAATGCAGCCCGCCTGCAATCCACTTGCCGTGGCATCTTGATGCCGGAACTTTCTACGGAGCGTTTCAAAGAAGCTATTCTGAAGGTGGTGAAGCTGAACGAGCGTTTCATTCCGCCTTATGAATCGGGTGCTTCTCTGTATATCCGTCCGTTGCTGGTGGGTACCGGTGCGCAAGTAGGCGTACATCCTGCCAGCGAATATCTGTTTGTGGTGTTCGTGACCCCGGTAGGTCCTTACTTTAAGGGTGGATTCTCAACCAATCCGTATGTCATTATCCGCGAATTCGACCGTGCTGCCCCATTGGGTACCGGTATTTATAAAGTAGGTGGTAACTATGCAGCCAGCTTGCGTGCCAACAAGAAAGCGCACGATTTGGGTTATGCCTGTGAGTTCTATCTGGATGCCAAGGAAAAGAAATACATGGACGAATGTGGTGCTGCCAACTTCTTCGGCATCAAGGACAATACGTATATCACTCCGAAGTCCACTTCCATCCTGCCCTCCATCACCAACAAGAGCCTGATGCAGCTGGCAGAGGATATGGGCATGAAGGTGGAGCGCCGTCCGGTTCCCGAAGAAGAGTTGCTGACTTTCGAGGAAGCGGGTGCCTGCGGTACGGCTGCCGTTATCAGCCCCATCGAACGTATTGACGACGTAGAGAACGGCAAGTCATACGTTATTTCCAAGGATGGAAAACCGGGACCGGTATGTACGAAGCTCTACAACAAGCTGCGTGCCATCCAGTATGGTGACGAGCCGGATACTCACGGGTGGGTGACGATTGTTGAATAATACGGTGATGGTAATATCTATCGTATAAGACTTGCCGGGACTTTGTTTTTTATACTTTTAGGCACGGATTGCGCGGAAAGCACGGATAGATTGAAGAGGAACCGTGAAAATCCGTGTAATCCGTGCCTAAAATAATATGTTTTATGTTTCAATGCTTCTTAAATGGGAAAGAACAAGTTAGAGAAGTTTGCCGATATGGCGAGTTATCCGCATGTTTTCGAGTATCCGTATTCCGCGGTGGATAATGTGCCGTTTGACATGAAAGGGAACTGGCACGGGCGGTTTTTCAAGAACGACCATCCCATTGTCCTGGAACTGGGCTGTGGTAGGGGAGAATATACTGTCGGATTGGGACGCATGTTTCCCGAAAAGAACTTCATCGGAGTGGATATAAAGGGTGCCCGCATGTGGACGGGAGCCACCGAGTCGCTGGAGTCGGGCATGAAGAACGTTGCTTTCTTGCGTACGAATATCGAAATCATCGACCGCTTTTTTGCTACAGATGAGGTGAGCGAAATCTGGCTCACTTTCTCGGACCCGCAGATGAAGAAGGCGACCAAAAGGCTTACTTCCACTTATTTCATGGAGCGCTACCGCAAGTTCCTGAAGAATGACGGCATAGTCCATCTGAAGACGGACAGCAACTTCATGTTTACCTATACCCGGTACATGATTGAAAGAAACCGGCTGCCGGTGGATGTGATGACGGAAGACTTGTACCACTCCGGCATGGCTGATGAGATACTCAGCATCAAGACCTATTATGAACAACAATGGCTGGATCGTGGTTTGAATATCAAGTACATCAAGTTCCATCTTCCGCAAGAGGGCGAGTTGCAGGAGCCGGATGTGGAGATAGAGCTGGATGAGTACCGCAGTTATAACCGTAGTAAGCGTAGTGGACTACAAACCAGTAAATGATGCGAATCAGTGGTTAAAAATACTACTGATTCGCATAAAAATAGTAAATAGTAAATCGTCAAATAGTACATACAATGACATTATATCCAAAATTAATCCTTGATGCATTGGCAACAGTGCGTTATCCCGGCACCGGAAAGAATCTTGTTGAGGCTGAGATGGTGGCCGATAACATGCGGATTGACGGGATGAAGGTCAGCTTCTCGTTGACATTCGAGAAACCGACTGATCCGTTCATGAAGTCAATGGTGAAGGCTGCCGAGACAGCTATACATACGTATGTCTCTCCCGAGGTGGAGGTTGTGATTACGACTGAAAGCCGTCAGGCGGCACGTCCGGAAGTGGGTAAGCTATTACCCCAGGTGAAGAATGTTATCGGAGTGTCTTCCGGAAAAGGTGGGGTAGGTAAGTCCACGGTTGCTGCCAACCTTGCCGTGTCTTTGGCAAAGTTGGGTTATAAAGTAGGTCTGCTGGATGCTGATATCTTCGGGCCTTCTGTTCCAAAGATGTTCCAAGTGGAAGATGCCCGTCCGGTGGCAGAGAACATTGGTGGACGTGACTTGATTGTTCCGATAGAGAAGTATGGCATCAAGTTGCTTTCCATCGGTTTCTTTGTAGACCCCGACCAGGCCACTTTGTGGCGGGGAGGTATGGCAAGCAATGCCTTGAAGCAGCTGATTGGTGATGCCGATTGGGGAGAACTGGATTATTTCCTTATCGACCTTCCTCCCGGAACGAGCGACATTCACTTGACAGTGGTGCAGACTTTGGCACTGACAGGAGCTATCGTTGTCAGCACGCCGCAGGCTGTGGCGCTGGCAGATGCCCGCAAAGGCATCAATATGTTTACCAATGATAAGGTGAATGTGCCCATTCTCGGTTTGGTGGAGAACATGGCTTGGTTCACGCCTGCCGAATTGCCGGAAAACAAGTATTATATCTTTGGAAAAGAAGGCGCAAAGAGACTGGCTGAGAAAATGAACGTACCCTTGCTGGGACAAATTCCTATCGTGCAGAGTATCTGCGAGAGCGGTGATAAGGGGACTCCGGTTGCTTTGGATGAGAATACGGTGACCGGGCGCGCTTTCCTGCAACTGGCTGCTGCCGTAGTCCGTCAGGTAGACCGCAGAAATATGGAAATGGCGCCGACGCGGATTGTGGAAGTGCATAAATAAACATGGATGTTTTCCTTATGAAAAGGAGCAATTGCCCGTCGTCGGGTAACTGCTCCTTTTCCATTTAAACTTGTTTAGAGAGAGAATTAGTTTATTTAGTTGGAGTAACAGTGGCATTCTGAACAGCAGGGCTCTTCTCCGGTTCTTGCAGGCGGAACATGATAGGAACTGTATATTTTACGTTTACAGCTTGCCCTCTTTGCATGCCGGGCTTCCACTTAGGCATAATGGTAGTCAGGCGGATTGCTTCGGCATCCAGCAGAGGGTCGGCACTACGGAGAACTCTGGGATTGATGATGTTGCCCTCTGTATTTACGATAAACTGTATGGTAACTCTTCCCTGAATCTTAGCTTTCTGTGCTGCTACCGGATATTTGATGTTTTTGCCGATGAATTCCATCATTGCGGGCATGCCGCCGGGATATTCGGGCATTTGTTCTACGACTTCAAAAACGGTTGCCTCTTCCGGGTAGGTAGCTTCTTCGGGAGCATAACCCACTACCACCATTTCATCTATCTTGTTTTCAATGGGAGCATACTTCACCGGGGTCTTGTCTTCTGTCAAGCGGAACATCACTGGTACCGTAAATCTTACGCGTACTGCTTCTCCGCGTTGTGTACCGGGTTTCCATTTAGGCATGGCACTGATGACGCGAATGGCTTCTTTATCCAATTCCGGGTCAATGCCGCGCAATATTTTCACATTGGTAATACTGCCATCCTTCTCCACAACAAATTGCACGGTAACCCGTCCTTGCGTACCTTTCTTCATGGCTGCTTCCGGATATTTGATGTTCTTGCTCAAGTATTCCATTAGTGCAGACATGCCTCCACCAGTGAATTCGGGCATGTGTTCCACTACCTCGAAAATCGGATTGTCGAGAGTATCCTTGTCCACTACCTTTCCTTTGTAAGTCACAGCTTTCGTGTCTTGTTCCGGTTGGGGAGCTGCTTGAGGGTCTTGAACTTCCGGTGCTGGTTGTTCGGTTTTTGGATCTACGGCCTCTATGACTTCCGCTGCAATCTTCTTTGTGGTACGCGCCACTGCTTCGATATTGCTGATAATCATAAGTAAGGCTGCCAAGGGAAGGAACATCAGATATTTGGTCCTTCCTATTCCTTTTGTTCTCTTTTTGTTCATCATTTTGATGCGTTTTTTTAAAGGTAAAACATTGAAACTGTTATAGATAGTTGCTGCAGCCTTTTGATGTGACAATCCTAGCAGATGGTACTGGTAGGTTTTGGAGTCATAGCCGTTCTCCAATACGCGGGCATCGGCCATATATTCCAGATTGGTGCGGATTTCCCGTTTCATGAGCCAGGCAAAGGGATTGCACCAGCAAAAAATGCACACTAGTTCACTGATGATGACATCAATGGAGTGCCATTGCCGGGCGTGTGTCTGCTCATGGGTCAATATTTCGTTGAATTCCTCTTCCGTATGCGAGGACGGATGGATAAAAATCCAGTGGAAAAAGGAGAAAGGCCCGTCTGCTTTGGGAAGCAGATGTATATTTGTGTTGCCTATTTGTACCTTGCGGCATCGGCATGCCAGGTGGATGATGCCCGCCAGTTGCATGATGAGGCGTATCATCAGCAATGCCACTATTCCCCAATAGGCGATATTGGCATATTCTGAAAGGATGCTTTTCCAGTCGGTAGGAGCCGCTTCGGTGCCTATTGTGAGTTCCGGTAGCACAACGCTGGCATAGAGGTCTGCCATGGCCACCATCGGTTCCTGCTCCGTAATCCACGTTTGTATGTTCAGCAGAGGTACGGCGGCAGAAACGGCAAAGAAGCAGAGCAGTGCGGTTCTGCGCCAGCCGAAAAACGTGTCTTTGTAGAAGAATAGCCGATAGAATGCATAAAACAGTACTATCGCTACATTCACTTTCAGAAAATAGGCTAACATGTTTACTCCTTTCCTTTCTCTATCATGTCTATAATGTCTTTCAGGTCATTGGCCGAAATCTTCTGGTCTTTGGCGAAGAACGAAACCATTTCCTTATAAGAATTTTCAAAGTAGTTGCGCACAAAACCGCTCATAAAGGTACGTTTGTATTCGCTTTCGCGTATAAGCGGGGTATACTGGTAAGTGTTGCCTACACGTACGGCACGGATATACTGCTTGCGCTCCAGGTTTTTCACAATAGATGCTACAGTTGTGTAGGGAGGCGCCGGTTTGGGATATTTGGCAACAATGTCTTTTACGAAGCAACTGCCCAGTTCCCAAATGTACAACATTGCTTCTTCTTCTTGTATCGTTAACTTTTCCATGGATAAAGTATTTAAATGAATTCAATGCAAATCTACGAATATTTCGTAAGTTAACATAAAACAGTGAGTTAATTAATCTAAATGTTCCTGCTGTGTGTATATTCTTTTGCCAGATTGAAAAGAACATGGCTGTTGATAATCTTCTTTTGGCTAAGATTGTCTATCTTTGCAGAAGAAGCGAAGACTGGCGGCACCTCAGCATAAAAAATGAACGGGTTCATTTTATTCTGCATTCGGTTTGCGCTGTCTTTGTTGCAATGAATTCTTTTACCTTAAATAAAGCAGAAATATGGGAACAGTTAAATCGTTGTTGCTGGGAATGTGCTTCGTATTGGGTGCATGCACAAGCCAGACTTCTACTGTGCAAACCACAGAGAAGGGAACTCAATGGGAATGGCAGAATGGTACCATTGTTGTCAAAACTCCCGAGCGTCCGGCAGGACAGAAGAGTGTATTGGGACTGACTACTCCGAAGTTGGAGGCAGTCCGTGTGGGTTTTGTTGGTTTGGGTATGCGTGGCCCCGGAGCAGTGGAGCGTTTCACTTATATTCCGGGTACGCAGGTAGTGGCTCTTTGTGATTATGAAGAGGCCCGTGCAGATAAATGTCAGGAGCTCTTGAAGAAGGCATCCATGCCCAAGGCCGCCGTCTATTCCGGTGACAAAGGATACGAGGAACTCTGCAAACGTGATGATATAGATTTGGTTTATGTTGCTGCAGACTGGCTGCATCACTTCCCCGTTGCCAAGTGTGCGTTGGAGAATGGAAAGAATGTAGCGATAGAAGTGCCTTCGGCCATGAATCTGCAGGAATGCTGGGATTTGATTAACTTGAGTGAATCTACCCGTAAGCATTGCTTCATTCTGGAGAACTGCTGCTATGACTGGTTCGAGATGAATACGCTGAACATGGCGCAGCATGGCGTGTTCGGTGAAGTTATCCGTGCGCAGGGTGCTTATATACATAATTTGAGCCCGTTTTGGGACCATTATTGGAAGAATGGAGAAAATGACAAGCTGGGCTGGCGTTTGGACTACAACATGAAGCATCGTGGTGACGTGTATGCCACCCATGGCCTTGGCCCGGTGGCGCAAGCACTGGATATTCACCGTGGTGACCGTATGGAAACGTTGGTAGCCATGGATACCAAGTCTGTAGTGGGCAAGGAGCTGGTAGAAAAAAGAACCGGCGAGGAGTGCAAGGAATTCCGTAACGGTGACCATACCACGACCATGATTCGTACAGCCAATGGAAAGGTGATTGAGATTCAGCACAATGTAATGACACCACAGCCTTATAACCGTTTGTATCAGCTTACGGGTACCAAGGGATTCGCCAACAAATATCCGGTAGAAGGGTATGCGCTTGACGCTGACCAGCTGAGTGCATCGGGCGTTCAGCCCAAAGTGGATGATTTGAATTCACACGGTTTCCTGCCGGAGACGGAGATGGAGGCACTCGTGGAGAAATACCAGCATCCCATTTTAAAGAAGTACGGTGAGATGGCGAAGGAAGTAGGAGGTCATGGTGGCATGGACTTCGTGATGGACAGCCGTCTGGTATATTGCCTGCAAAACGGTCTTCCTTTGGATATGGATGTATACGACCTTGCTGAGTGGTGCTGCCTTGCAGAATTGGGAGAACTTTCTATGGACAACGGTTGTGCGGCTGTGGCATTCCCCGATTTCACCCGTGGTGAATGGAATGTGGTGAAGGGCTACAAGCATGCATATGCAACTCCGGAAGAGGAAGCGGCTGCTATGGAGAAGGCAAAGGCATTTACTGCTAAACTGAAAGAGCAGGGAGCCAAGGAATGGGCTGAAAAGTAATAGCGGTATACTGATAAAACAAAAAACAGCAGGTGATAAGCCTGCTGTTTTTTTTTATCAGTTTGTCATTTAGTCACTTTCAGCAACTCTTCCTTCATCTTCTCCACTCCCGGAAAGCCGGTTTGTCTGAACGTGGTGTTTCCTTCGCGGTCTACAATCAGATAAGTCGGTACCCCTTCTATCTTGAATGCATCCGATAGGTATTTCCATTGGGCATCTGTCAGACGGAAATGTTCGCCGTGGATGTCGGGAATCATATTCTCCCAGGTCTTCAAGGGGGAGGTTTCGCCGGTGATGTACAGATATAGGATATCCTTGTCTTTCAGTTCCTCCTTCATGGGGGCCATCGTCTTGTTTGCCATACGGCATGGACCGCACCAAGTGGCCCAGAAATCTACTAACAATACTTTTCCTTTGAATTTGCTGATGATAGAAGTGAACAAATCTTCGTTGCTGACGTTGGCGTCCACTTGGTTGATGGTGTAGCCCGTCTTTTTCTTGTTGGCTTCGAGTTGTGCCAGCAGTTCGTCATTGGCGGCAGTCAGCATTTCACGGTATGCGGCGGGCATGGCGGCAACGGTGGCCTTTTGCTCGTCGGTGAGCGGGGTGAAGTTCTTGATACCCCGGTAGAGGGTGACATTACGGGCTATATCGAAGAAGATACCTTTGTCGGTTCCCCAGGCTTTGGCCAATTCTCCACTCCGTTCGACATTCCTTGAAGCCATTTGTACATACTGGTTGGACAAGACTGCCTGCGGCACATTCAATATACTCATATCTTCGTCGGACACGTAGTTGGCGGGTACTTTCCGGGCAAGTTCCTGATAGTAGTTGTTTGCTTCCTCCCGTTTGATGAGATTGGCGTGTAGGGCAGCCGATGTCAAGATGCTGGCAACGGAAGACAGCATGGCATTTGTAATCAGTTTGTTATTGATAGTCAAAAGTTGTCGGGTAGAAGCACTATAAGGCAACTTGTCTATTGCTTCTTGTGTTTCGTCGGATATTTGAAGTACGTATGCTTTGGCTGCATCAATATCCTTGCCAGCCAGTGCAGCTATGTTTTGATAGAGCTTGTCTTGCATGTCGATGCCGAGGTGGTTTCCGTTCAACTCTTGTGCCACGGTTTCCAGCGGTCCGTTGATATATACCATTTCTCCATAGGGTTTCCCTTCGCTGTGGAATTTAGACTTGCGCCGGGAAGCTTCGCGTAGATTGACGTATATTTCTGTTGTCTTGCCGGGTTCCATGAAGAACTGGAGCATATGCTCTCTACCCAAATATATGGTACATGGGGTAGTGCCGGGCAATGTTACTTCTTTGGTGAAACTGCCGTCAGGCTGGATGTCGAGTGGTATGTCCGTGATGTCTCCTTTGATATTCTCCCACACGGCAATACTGATTGGCATTCCCATATTGGGGCGTGAATCCAGGAGTTTTCCTTTCAGCATGGCTTTTCCGTATTGGATGACCGGTTCGGGAAGTTCGGCATTAGGGTCGGCTTTGTGTACTACGGCGTTCTGGGGAAGTGCCAGTTCCGGCAGTTTCTTGCTTTTCAGTTGTATTCCCCAGATGCTGAATCCGTTTTCCACCTTTTCGCCTTCGGTGAAGTCGAAGGAGGTAGCATTGTCGGATAGGGGAGGAAAGACCAACTGGAATTCCGCTTCGCCCGATTCGGGCATCCAAAATTCTTTACCTGGTATGATGCCTATACCGGAACGCAGTTGGTAGGTTTCTCCGTTATTGTCTGTCAGGTAGCTGTCGGGTGCAATCTGTATCCAGTACTTGGGACGATACTTGGCATAGATGTGGAGCACGGTTGCCGTGTCACTGATGACTACTTTACTCACTTCGATGGAAGTCGTGTTTCTTACGATAAACGCTGGTTGGTCAATCACACGGTTTTTGGCTTGCAGGGTACAGCAGATGCACAGTAGGAAGCCTGCTAAGAGTAAATGAATGTGTCTCATATAAATTGTTTTTTGCGAAATTACGAATGTTTCGTAAAGAAACAAGCATGTGGGAGTTAATTGATGTAAAATACTTCCATTTCTTCGTTTTTCAAAGAAACCTTGTATCTTTGCCATCTGATACTTAACACTTAATATCTTGTCATATGAGAACCAGAATTCTTTTGATGGGCTTGTTGTTGGTCGCTGTTGCCAATGCCCAGACTATCTATCATGATGCTTCCGCCTTCCCCCTTCTGGGCAAAGCAACAGAATCTACCCTTACCCGCTATGAGCGTCTGCCGGACTCTCTGCAGAACATCTCCCGCAAGCCGTTGTGGGACTTAGGCCGCAACAGTGCCGGACTCGCCGTGCGCTTCCGTTCCAACTCTACAAGCATTTCTGCCAAATGGGAAGTAAGGAACAATATGAGTATGAACCACATGACACCGACCGGCATTAAAGGCCTCGACCTCTACTGCTTGCAAGACGGCAAGTGGATATTTGCCGGTAGCGGACGTCCGCAGGGCAAAATCAATAAGGCGACTATCGTAAGCAATATGTTGCCCGAGGAGCGCGAATACCTTTTGTACCTTTCTTTATATGATGGGGTTACCTCGCTTTCCATCGGCGTGGATTCTTTATCCGCCATTACCCCGCCGGCAGTAGACTTGCCGAAACGTGAGAAGCCGGTGGTATTCTATGGTACCAGCATCTTGCAGGGAGGCTGCGCTTCCCGTCCCGGCATGGTGCATACCAATATTCTGGAACGTTGGCTCAATCGTGAGTGCATCAATCTGGGATTTAGCGGCAATGCCTTGCTCGACCTGGAGATTGCCGATGTCATAGCCGGTGTGGACGCTTCTATGTTTGTCCTCGACTTTGTGCCCAATGCTACCGTGGAGCAAATGAGAGAGCGTGCCGATAAATTCTATACCACTATCCGCAGCAAGCATCCCGATACGCCTGTCCTTTTCGTGGAAGACCCTCTCTTTACCCACTCTCCTTTTGACACCAGGATTGCCAAGGAGGTAAAGGACAAGAATGAGACATTGAATGCCTTTTTCCGTTCTTTGAAGCAACGTGGAGAGAAAAACATCTATTTCCTTGCTTCCCGTGACATCATCGGCCACGACGGGGAGGCTACAGTAGACGGCATTCATTTTACCGATTTGGGCTTTATGAGGTATGCTGAGATACTTTACCCGATATTGGAGAAACATATGCGACCGTAATTAGGTATTACAACCGTTTGTCTGTTTGCTGCCTTGCCGATGCTGTAGGGCAACTATTTGTTTCCTTTAACAAAACAGTCTGTTTCCTATAAGGGAACAGACTGTTTCAATATGGCGAACAAACTGTTTTTATATATTGGAACAAATTGTTCTGATACGCTGAAACAAAGTGTTCAAACGCATGTGAACACTTTGTTTCGTAGGCTTGGAACAATGTGTTACGCTTCTATACTCTTATGCTTCTTATACTCTTCAATCACATGTTTCCTGCTCTGCAATATCTGCCAGCGATATACCAGGCACGTGGTGATGAAGTAGAAGCCCGTTTGTATCCATAGTGCTTGGTACTCGAAAGAGACTTCATTGAGTGTGGCTCCCATGCTGTTGATGCGTACGTAGCCGTTGATGCCGAAGGTAGAAGGGAAGATGTACGAGAAGTACTTCCAGAAAGCGGGCATAGCAGCTCCCGGCCATGAAATGCCGGAGAGGAACAGCAGCGGCACGGAGGTGAACACGAACAGCAGCATGCACGTTTCGCGGTTGCGGATGGCAATGGATGCTGTCATGGCAAAGAAAATACAAGCGGCCAGGTAGGGCAGGGTGAACAGAGTCAGGACACCGGGTATCGCTATTTGGTTGAGGCTGAAAAGCCATGGAACCACACACAGTATATATACCGATACCAGTGAATATACCATGAAGTAGCTCAGCCCTTTTCCCATCACAATGCGTAGTGTGCCGTTGTAGTGGCGGTTGATAGGCACCAGGTCGCGGAAGCGGTTCTGTTCGCGTGCCGTCCCGGCAGACAAGCCGATGCCGAGTAGCAGCGTTTGCTGGATAATCAATACCAATACTGCCGGAATCAGGAAAGCGGCAAATCCGTTGGTTGGATTATAGAGGGCGACATCCTCATACTCTATCGGGTAGGCGGTAATCTCGTCCTGGCGGTCGGTGGTATTGGCGCTTCGCTCCACTTTGATGTCTGCGTTCATGGCAAGCGACACGTTGGTGTTGGCAGTCAGCAAGGCTTTGTAATACAGCAGTCCGCTCATGTCGCAGAAGATGCTGACCTGCGTTTGCTTACCGCGTACAATGTCGTCGCTGAAGGTGGAGGGGATGTAGATAATACCGTATGCCCTGCGGTCCTTCAACATCAGTTTGGCTTCTTCCATATCAGCGCAGTAGCTCACGAGGCTCACTTCGGGACTGGAGTCCACTTTCCGCAGGTATTCGCGGCTCAACGAGGAGCGTGAGTCATCCACCACGACAGTGGGCACTTCGTGGATAGTTTCGTTGGTATAGATGAAAGCGTATATCAACGGATAGACCAACGGAACGAGCACGAAGAAGATGAGCACGCCCTGGTCGCGGAAGGTGGTGCCGAATTCCCGTTTCCATATATAGAACAAGTCATGAATGCCTTGTATCACTTTCTGTCTGAACGTCAGGTCTTTCATTAGGGCATGTATTTATAGTAAACCAACGCTCCTTTCAGCCTATGGGCTATAAGGAACGGGAGCATCATGAAAATAAGCAGCGCTACGTAGTTGACCCACGAGTAAATCATGGGGTATCCATTCAGTGCCTGGTCCACATAAATCAGGAAATAGTGGCGCAGGGGGAACAGATTTGCCAATGCCTGCAATACGGGGTGCATGCCCATGGCAGGGAATGACAATCCGCACATGGAGAAAGAGAGTACGCCCCATAGGGAAGCGAAACTGAGTCCCAGACGCAGGGTAGGTAGGGTTCCTATCATCAATATTCCCATGCCTTGCGATGCCAGCACCAGGCAAAGAGTGGCAAGCAGCATCGGCAGGATGCCGCTGTTGCAGGGAAAATGGAGGAAACCGTAGAGGTATACATTATATAATATTCCCATCAGGAAGAAGATGGCGGTATGCGGCAGCAGTTTGCCGGCAAGGGAAATCCAGATGGAGTTGTTGCCCATGCGCAGCCATTCGCGGGCGGTGCGGTCTTTTATCTCGACTCCGATGGAATAGACGGTTACCATGAAGATAAGCAGCATCAATACGCCCGGTGCAAAGGTGTTGCACAGATATACGGAGTAGTTCAGCCACGGGTTATTGAGTGGATGTGTATCTATGACGATGGGTTGGAGGAAGGCCATCGCTTGTTCCTCGGTAGCTCCTTTGGCATATAGGGTGCTACGTGCTGCGGCACCGGATGCCAATTCGCTCATCATCTTCATGTCCTTGAAGAGGAGTGAACCTGCGATGAGCAGGGTATTGTTTGTATAGAAAGAGAGTTTGGGCTGCCGTCCGGCCTGCGCTTTGGCAGAGGTACCTTCGGGAATGTAGAAGAAACCGTAAATCTCTCCGCGCTGCATGGCGGTACGGGCTTCGTTGATGGTAGGGTAGCGGGCGACGACGGCTGTCTGCTCAAAAGCGTCCAAGTTACGTATCAGCTGGCGTGAAGTGGCACTCATGTCTTGGTCCACCACACCTACGGGCATGTCCGTAGGAAGCCCGGAGTCCATCAGCGTGGTGAAGAATATGTAGCAGAACAACGGTGCTATCACCATACAGAACAGATAGAGCGGGCGGGAAACAAGACGGCGGCATTCGCGTCTTGCTACATTCCACAAAGCCGTATGTTTCTTATTTCTTTCCATCATCCTCTCCAATAACTCATAACTCCTTTACTTCTTCAATACAACACTCATTCCCGGACGCAGTCCTTCCACCTTCTCTTGCGGAGCGGCTTTTACTTCGAATGTTTTCAGGTCGAACTGGCCGGTAGTCTTGGTCGCTTTCCAGGCGGCATATGTGCCGAGGTCTTTCATATAGTACACTTTCAGGCGGATATTCTTATCGAGTGCAGGGATGAACGCCTCGAATTCGGTATTCATACCCAACCCTTGCAGCAAGTCCTCGCGTACATTGAAGGTTATCCACATATCGTCCAGAATGGCGATGTTCATAATGGGAGCACCCGTGCCCACGAGCTCGCCTACTTTGGGGAATATCTCGGATACCTCACCGGCAGTCTGTGCAATCAGGTAAGTTTCCTTGATGTACGATTCAACTTCGGCCACAGCTCCTTTGGCACGTTCCACCAAGGCAGCGGCAGCGGCTTTGTCCTCGCGTTCCGCACCGTTCTTGGCCATATCATACTGGGCTTTGGCGGCTTTCTCCGTAGCCCGGGCTGCATTGCGTTGGGCGGTAACTTCGTCAAGCTTTTGTGTAGACATCACGCCTTGGTCGTGCAGGTTCTTCACACGCGTGTAGGATTTTTCGGCAATCTCCAGTCCGGCCAGTGCCTTTTGCCACATTTCATAGGCAGCTTGTATCTGTTCCCGACGGGCGCCTTTTAGAGCTTTTTCGTTCTGGGCTTGGGCTGCCGATTCGGCGGCGCGTGCTTGTTCCAGTTTGGCCTGCACGTCCGGAGCCTCCAAAATGGCAAGGGTGTCTCCGGCTTGTACGCTTTGTCCCTCTTTTACACGAAATTCCAGAATACGTCCCGGCACTTTGCTCGATACTCGATACTCCGTTACTTCTGCTTGTCCTTGCACAATTTCCGGTCCTTTACGCAACATGAAGAAACCTACAAGGGCAACGATGGCAATCACTCCCGTCAGCGTGAGGAATGCCAACAACATGTTACTGTTTTGTGATTTTGTATCCAACATATTATTTACTATTTGACTGTTTACTATTTACGATTGAAGAAACTATCAATTATCAATTGTCAATTCCCCCGTTGCCTTTCTCAGATAGATTTCCGTCAGTTTTACGTCAATCTGTGCGTCTATCTTTTCCGATTGGGCAGAAAGCCATGCGGTGTGCGCTTCGAGCACATTGCTGGCAGGTATAACGCCTTCCTCAAAGCCAAGTGTGGCGTATCTCAGGTTCTCGTTGGCTTTTTCCAGGTTCTTTTCGGCCATGGTCAGTTTCTTGGCAGCTTCGTTCACTTGGAAAGCCGACTGGTTGACCTGCAGCTCTATCTTTTCTTTGGCGTCATCCAACTGGTATTGGGCGATGCGTGCTTCCGATTTGGCTGCTTTTACTTTATAGATGCCTTCGCCCCAGTGCCAGATGGGTACCGACACCATGACACCCACATTCCACATCCCCTTGAACTTTTTCTCGAAACTGTTGAAGACGGAAGGGTTGGTTGCCATATAGCTGCCCATTAGTGCTATGGAAGGAAGATATTCCGAACGGGTGACATTTACTTTCTGCTTATAAATCTGCGTGGCAAGTTCCAGGCTACGCACTTCGGGACGGGTAGCATAAACATTGTTGATGTCGATGGCACCGTTTTCCGGAGTAGTGGGAGCCAGGTCTTCCTTCTGTTCGTCTGTGAGCATGACGGGAGTGGAAAGGTCGAGACCACACAATTGGCACAGCAGCATCCGGGCAAGGCTCAGGCCATCGGTTACTTTGGTCAGGGTCATTTCGGCCTCATTCACTTTTACTTTGATGGAGAGTCCGTCTGCTTTGGTGGCAACGCCTTCGGCAATCATTTTGTCAACGTCGCTGTCGAGCTTCTGCAGTAGTTTCAGATAACCTTCTGCCAGCTTCTTTTTATGGGCAAGGGACACTACCTGCCAATATGCCTGGTCTGTACTCAGGATTACTTCCTGCATACCGGTGTTGTGCTGCTGGCGGGCCAGCTCTTCGGCGTATTTGGTAATTTTGTTGTAGGCACGTATCTTGCCGCCCATATATAGGGGTTGGGTCAAGGTCAGTGCGCCCGCATACATGTTGCGGGTGTCTGTACGAAAGGCGTCAACCAAGGATTGGCCTGCACCGTCGAGGGCACCTACCAGGCTTTGTCCTAAAGCCGGCAATTGGCCTGCCAGTTCTGGATGAAGCTGTGCGATGACTTGGGCAGCCTGCTGTAACGGTCCGCTGAGACTTGTACCCAATCCGGACAAGGCTCCTTTCTGAGCGTCGCTGAGGATGGACAACTCTTTTTGACTGCGCATATATCCGCCGCTGGCCGAAATGTTGGGAAGGTAATTAGTAAATGCCGCTTTCCTTTGATAGTGGGCAGCGTTGATTTTTTCCTGGCTTATCAGCAGTTCTTTGTTGTTGGAGATTGCCAATGCACGGCAACTATCCAAGCTTAATGCTTCCTGGGCCTTCATGGGGAAGGATAGGTATGCCAAACAGATGAAACAGAAGAACTTTTTCATTGGGCTATACATTAATTAAGGTGATGAATCTGTTGTTTATACAGCAACAATAATTGCATAAACAACGATGCAAATGTATAGGCTTTCAATGATATTGCAAAATAATTTAGATTTTTTTGTATTAATTCAAGCTGAATGATTGCGAACCGATAAGGGTACCGTCAGCAAAAATGTCTACGCGGTAGGTGCCTGCATAGAGGTATTCTTCTACATCCCAATATACGGTGACGGCTTGCTCTTCTCCGTTGTATTCTATATACTTCTTGATGGAATATACCAGTTCCCGGTTCTCGTATGGGAAGGTGTTCGAGGAACTTTTGGTCAGCACGTCATTGTCCGGTTTGGTGATGCGGATGTAGAGGGTACGTTCGCCGGTCTCTGCAGTGATGTTTTTCACGATGGAGAAGTTTATTTTGAACTTCACGATGTCTTTCACCTTCTTGGCAGTCTTGCCGCGTTTGTTTGTGGGCTGCACAGAGATGTTGGTGGCGTCCAGTTGGGCGGCAAGTGTCACGGTCTTGGTCAGGTTCTTCTTCTCTTCGGACAAGTTGCTGATTTGCCGGGAAGCGGCGTTGTACTTCTTGGTGACATCGGCTATGATTTCCTTCTGTTGAGCAGTCAGGCGGTTTAGCGAGTCAATCTGGTTGATATAGCCTATCATGACTTTGCGGAGAGAGGCCAGTTCCTTCTTCAGACGGCGTATCTCGGTGGCATTGCTGCTCTTCACGGTGCGGAGTTCTTCCAATAAACGTTGGGTCTTCAATTGTTCCTGCTCCAAGAGTACGGAGAGGGAGTCGTTGGAGACTGTCAACTTCAGTTCGTCATATTGTCTGGCGAAGTCTGTGTATTGATTTTCAAGGTCTTCTTTATCCAGATTGAATTCCATCACCAGTTCCTTGTTGGTTTGCTTTTCGGAAATCAGCAGAATGGTAACTCCTATTAATAATAAGATAAGGAGGCTGCCTGCCACGATGAGAAGTGTATTCTTCTTAACTGCCATTTTTGATAATGATTAATGGTTAAGTGATTAATGGTTGGTGGCTGATTATTCGTCCTACATTCATTAATCGTCCGCAAAATTAATCATTAATCATTAATCATCGTCCACTAATCATTGGCTAAATGTGTATTTAACTAAAATTATTACGGAAATATTTCTCTAATTACGAAGTTCGCTGTACTTTTGCGTCATCTTTAAAGAACACTTATAAACAAAAAACTTTAGAAATTATGTCAAAAGTAACCGTAGTAGGTGCAGGTAACGTAGGTGCTACATGCGCTAATGTGTTAGCCTTTAATGAAGTGGCTGACGAAGTGGTAATGCTGGACGTGAAAGAAGGCGTTTCAGAAGGTAAGGCAATGGATATGATGCAGACTGCTCAACTGCTGGGCTTCGACACCACTGTTGTAGGTTGTACCAACGATTATGAGAAGACTGCCAACTCCGACGTTGTAGTGATTACTTCCGGTATTCCCCGTAAGCCGGGTATGACTCGTGAAGAATTGATCGGTGTTAATGCAGGTATCGTTAAGTCGGTTGCACAGAACATCTTGAAATATTCTCCGAATGCTATCCTTGTGGTTATCTCCAACCCGATGGATACCATGACTTATCTGTCATTGAAGTCTCTGGGCTTGCCGAAGAACCGTATCATCGGTATGGGTGGTGCTTTGGACAGCTCTCGTTTCAAATATTTCTTGTCTCAGGCTTTGGGCTGCAACGCCAACGAAGTGGAAGGCATGGTTATCGGTGGTCACGGTGATACTACCATGATTCCGTTGGCTCGTCTGGCTACTTACAAAGGACAGCCGGTAAGCACACTGCTGAGCGAAGAAAAACTGAACGAAGTGGTAGCTTCTACTATGGTAGGTGGTGCTACACTGACTAAGTTGCTGGGTACTTCTGCATGGTATGCTCCGGGTGCGGCAGGCGCTTATGTCGTTGAGTCTATCATCCACAACCAGAAGAAGATGATTCCTTGTTCAGTATATCTGGAAGGAGAATACGGTGAATCAGACATCTGTATCGGTGTTCCCGTAATCCTTGGCAAGAACGGTATCGAGAAAATCGTTGAACTGGAACTGACTGCTGACGAAAAAGCTAAATTTGCTGCCAGCGCTGCTGCCGTTCACAAGACAAATGCCGCTTTGAAGGAAGTAGGTGCTCTCTAATTGAGGGTAACTTAAAATGATAAGCAAACCTCACGGTCTTTTTCCGAAAGGAAAAGTCGTGAGGTTTTTTTATTCTCCAAAAACAAGAATCATTATGAAAAAACTACTATTAGGTATTGCTGCCGCTTGCCTGGCTGGTTTTACTTTTGCGCAGGATGCTCCGCTGTGGATGCGTCATAGTGTCATCTCTCCCGATGGGACCACCATTGCTTTTACGTATAAAGGAGACATCTATACGGTGCCGGTTGCCGGTGGACGTGCCATGCAGATAACTACCAATCCCGCATATGATACGGCTCCGGTATGGAGTCCGGACAGTAAGCGGATTGCTTTTGCTTCGGATCGTATGGGAAGCCTGGACGTCTACATTGTGGCCAAAGACGGAGGCGAACCACGACGGCTGACTACCCACTCGGGAAGCGAAACGCCGCTTGCTTTTACAGATGCCGGACATGTCTTGTTCTCTGCGGGCATCATGCCGTCTGCCGAGGCTGTTGTCTTTCCCTCTAACGGGCAGTTCAACCAGGTCTATCGAGTATCAGTGGAGGGAGGGCGCCCGACGATGATTTCGTCCATGCCTATGGAGTGCATCTCCATCAATAAGGAGGGAGCGATGTTGTATCAAGATAAGAAAGGTTACGAGGACTACTGGCGTAAACATCACGTATCGCCCATTGCCCGTGACATCTGGATGTATACTCCGGGAAAAGAACCGCAGTACCGCCAGCTGACCACTTTCGGAGGAGAAGACCGTGAACCGGTTTGGGCTCCTGATGGAAAAACATTCTACTATCTGAGTGAGGAAAACGGCTCTTTCAATATCTACCGACGTACTCCCGGAGATGCGAAGGCCGTGCAGTTGACGCACTATACCAAAAATCCGGTACGCTATCTCAGTGCCGCTACGGACGGAAGGTTGTGCTATGGATTTGATGGTGAGATTTACACCCTGCTTCCCGGTGGAGAAGCGCAAAAGGTGAACATCAGCATTGTTTCCGACAGAAACGACAAGGACATTATCCGCCAGATTAAGAGTAGCGGTGCCACGGAAATGGCAGTGTCTCCGGATGGTAAGGAAGTGGCTTTCGTTTTGCGCGGCGATGTCTACGTCACTTCAGTGGAATATAAGACTACGAAGCAGATAACGAATACTCCTTGTCAGGAACGTACCGTAGACTTTGCCCCCGATGGGCGGACACTGGTTTATGCTTCCGAACGTGGCGGGCTTTGGCAACTTTACACTTCGACGATTGTGCGTAAGGATGAAAAGCTGTTTACCTATGCCACAGAGCTGAAGGAAGAACGCTTGACAAACTCGGATGCCGCTTCTTTCCAACCCCAATACAGCCCTGACGGTAAAGAGATTGCCTTTCTCGAAAACCGCAGCACCATCCGTGTCATCAATTTGAAGACAAAGGATGTGCGTACCGTTATGGATGGCAAGTATCAATACTCTTATTCGGACGGTGACCAGTGGTTTCAGTGGAGTCCGGACAGCAAATGGATTCTTTCGGACTATATCGGTGTAGGTGGATGGAACAACAAAGATGTTGTGCTGCTGAATGCCGATGGCAAGGGTGAAATGGTGAACCTGACCGAGAGCGGATACAACGATGGCAATGCCAAATGGGTATTGGGTGGAAAAGCCATGATTTGGACCAGTGACCGTGCGGGGTATCGCAGCCACGGCAGTTGGGGAGCCGAAGACGATACTTATATCATGTTCTTTGATGCTGAAGCATACGACCGTTTTTTGATGAACAAGGAAGAAACCGCTTTACTCGAGGAAGCGGAGAAGGCAGAGAAGGAAAAAGCCGGGAAGAAAGACGAAAAGGATGCTAAGAAGAAAAAAGAGGATGCCGACAAAGATAAGGAGAAAAAGGTAGAGCCGTTAAAGTTCGACCTCGCAAACCGCTTTGACCGTATTGTACGCCTGACCGTCAACTCCTCGCATATGGCAGATGCCATGCTTTCTGCTAAAGGGGATAAACTCTATTATCTTTCTGTTTTCGAGGATGGGTACGATCTTTGGGAACACAATCTGAAAGAGAATGTTACAAAAGTTCTTTTGAAGAAAGTAGGTGCAGGCGCTTTGCAGCCTGACAAGGAAGGGAAGAATATCTTCCTTTGTGCCCGCGACGGAATGAAGAAGATAGAGATTGAAGGCAGCAAGATTTCTCCAATTGAATTTGAGGCTTTCTTCGATTACCGCCCTTATGGTGAGCGTGAATATATCTTCGACCACATCTGGCAGCAGGTAAATGATAAGTTCTATGTGGCAGACTTGCAAGGTACGGACTGGAATGGATACAAAGAAACTTATAAGCGCTTCTTGCCGTATATCAACAATAACTACGATTTTGCGGAAATGCTGAGTGAGATGCTGGGTGAATTGAACGGTTCTCATACGGGAGCGCGTTATTATGCTTCGGGCGCAGCACTTCCTACGGCTGCTTTGGGAGTGTTCTATGATGAAGCTTATGCGGGCGATGGACTGAAGATTAAAGAAATTATAGCTCAGAGTCCATTGACGAAGAAAAAGACGGATGTCAAGCCTGGCTGTATTATCGAGAAAGTGGATGGTGTTGCCATTAAGGCTGGCGCTGATTATTTCCCGTTACTCGAAGGTAAGGCAGGCCGCAAGGTGATTCTCTCGGTCTATGATCCTGTTACCGGAAAGCGGTTTGAAGAAACCTTGAAGCCCATATCTTACGGTGCCCAGAATGAGCTGTTGTATAAGCGCTGGGTGGAAAACTGCCGCAAGAAGGTGGATGAATATTCCGGCGGACGCATTGCTTATATTCACATCAAAGGTATGGATAGTCCGAGCTTCCGTAAGATTTACTCCGATTTGTTGAGCGAAAGCAGTCGTAAGAAAGAGGCTGTTGTGGTGGATACCCGCCATAACGGAGGCGGGTGGCTGCACGAACAAGTAGCGACGTTACTTAGCGGCAAGGAGTATGAACGCTTTGTGCCGCGTGGCCAGTACATCGGCAGCGATCCTTTTGACAGATGGCTGAAACCTTCGTGTATGCTGGTTTGCGAGGATAATTACAGCAATGCCCACGGTACTCCTTTCGTATATAAGACGTTGAGAATAGGCAAGCTGGTAGGTGCTCCCGTGGCAGGAACCATGACTGCTGTCTGGTGGGAAAGCCAGATCGATCCAAGTATTGTATTCGGTATTCCGCAGGTAGGCTGCATGGATATGCAGGGCAACTATCTGGAGAACCGCACGTTGCAGCCTGATATCCTGGTCTATAATGAACCGGAAGCTGTTTTGAAGGGAGAAGATGCACAGCTGAAAGCGGCGGTGGACCACTTGCTGAAGGGGTTGCCGCAAAAGAAATAGATGGATTGGACTTTATAAACAAGAGGCACTATAAAATATTTTGTGTAAATGCAAAATACGGGATTCAGTATGGGT